>CAZCJT010000619.1:0-1901 GCA_964498565.1 uncultured Acidimicrobiaceae bacterium | reverse complement strand
GTGCGGTGCGGCGTGGCGCCTTCGAGCGGGCCTACTGCGATCCCACCGCCGCCGTGCCGGCCGAGGTCCGGGCCCGCCCGACGCCGGGCCGCGAGGACGCCATGCGGGGCCTGCTGCTGGTGGCGGCGCGAGCGCATGGCATCGCCACGCCGAAGGACCTGTCCGATTACTGGCGCATCCCCATCGGGGAGGTCCGACCGCTGGTGGCGGCCATGGTCGCCGACGGCCAGCTCGAGGCGGTGGCGGTGGAGGGCTGGCGGGAGACCGCCGTGCGGCACCCCGATGCCGCCCTCCCCCGCCGGGTCGACGCGTGTGCGCTGGTGTCGCCGTTCGACGTGGCCATGTGGCACCGCGACCGGATCGAGCGGGTCCACCGGTTCCGCTACGCCATCGAGATCTACGTACCGGCCGCCAAGCGGGTGCACGGCTACTACGTGCTGCCGTTCCTGCTCGGCGACACCTTCGTCGCCCGCGTCGACCTCAAGGCTGATCGGGCCGGTCGCCGCCTGCTGGTCCAGTCGGCGTGGGCCGAGCCCGACCTGGCCGATCGTGGCACCGACCAGCTCGAGGTCGCCGAGCGGCTCGCCGGCGAGCTCCGGCGGCTGGCCGGCTGGCTCCACCTGGACGACGTGGTGGTCGCTGACCGGGGCGACCTGGCCCCGGCGCTCGCCGCGGTGGCCGCCCGCTGAGTGCAACACGGCGACTGCCAGTTCCGGGAGACTGCAACACGGCGACTGCCAGTTCCCGAGGGACTGCAACACGGCGACTGCCAGTTCCCGAGGGACTGCAACACGGCGACTGCCAGTTCCGGGAGACTGGAACTGGCAGTGCCCGTGTAGCAGTCAGTCGGGGTGGGGGGTGAGCACCTCGGCGCCGTCGTCGGTGACGACGATCGTGTGCTCGAACTGGGCCGTGCGCTTGCGGTCGATGGTGGCGGCGGTCCACCCGTCGCTCCACATGACGTGCTCGTGGGCGCCCATCGTGATCATGGGCTCGATGGTGAACGTCATGCCCGGCTCCATGACCGCGCTCAGGCGCGGCTCGTAGTAGTGCGGGATGTGCAGGTCGGTGTGGAACTGGGTGTTGATGCCGTGGCCGACGAAGGCGCGCACGACACCGAACCCGGCCGCCTCGGCATGGCTCTGGATGGCCTTGCCGATGACGGAGAACGGCTGTCCGGGCTTGACCGCCTCGATGCCGCGCAGGAGCGACTCGTATGTGACCTGCACGAGCCGGCGGGACTGCTCGTCGACCTCGCCGACGAGGAAGGTGCGGTTCGTGTCACCGTGGACGCCCTCGCGGAAGATGGTGACGTCGATGTTCACGATGTCGCCGTCGAGCAGCTCGCGGTCGTCGGGGATGCCGTGGCAGATGATCTCGTTCACCGAGGTGCACACGGACTTGGGGTACGGGTTCTCGGGACCGCCGTAGAGGAGCGGGCTGGGGTAGGCGCCGAGGGCGATGGTGGTCTCGTGGGCGATGCGGTCGAGCTCGTCGGTGGTGACGCCGGGACGGACCGCCGCACCGGCAGCGGCCAGCACGCGCGCCGCGTCGGCACCGGTGCGACGCATGCGCTCGATCACATCAGGGGTCTGCACCCAGGGCTCGTCCCGGCGGTCGACCCGGCCCTCGACGACGTAGGTGGGCAGCTCGATGTCCTCGGGCACGGGGCGCTGCGGTGAGACCCGGCCGGGGCGGACGGGGTCGAAGCTGGCCTTGTGGCAGCGCTTGAACTTGCGGCCGCTACCGCAGAAGCACTGGTCGTTCGCCTTCATCGTTGCCGTCACCGCGTCCACGCTACTGCCGGATCCACCGCACGCCCCGGGCGCTGTGACACCGTCGGGGCCGTGGGACGCCCCACCGCAGCCGCCGCCACGCGGGCCCGGGCCCGACGCCGCAAC
>CAZCJT010000618.1:0-1904 GCA_964498565.1 uncultured Acidimicrobiaceae bacterium | reverse complement strand
GGCAGCCACCCGTCGCCGAGGCGCCCGGTGCGCCGCAGCTCCGACGGCGCGATGCCGCCCAACCAGACCTCGATGGGTTGCTGCACCGGACGGGGCAGGACCCGGGCGGCCTTGTACCGGAAGAACTCGCCCTCGTGGTCGACGGCGTCCTCGGTCCAGAAGCGGCGCAGCAGCGGGAGCGCCTCGTCGAAGCGCTTGGCCCGCTCGGTCCGCTCGACGCCGAAGGCCTGCTGCTCGCCCGGGTCGACCTGGCCGAGCCCGAACGCCGGCAGGAGCCGGCCCGACGACAGCCGGTCGAGGCTGGCCAGCTCCTTGGCCAGCAGCATCGGGTTGCGCCCGGGGAGGACCATGACGCTGGTCCCGAGCTTGAGCCGGGTGGTGCGGGCGGCGGCGAACGACAGCGCCACCACCGGGTCGGGGCAGTCGTCGGTGATCTTCTCCGACAGCCACAGGGAGTCGAACCGCAAGGCCTCGAGACCGTCGACCAGCGCCCCGAAGCGCTCGGCGTCGTTGGTGACCGTGCGGGTGCCCAGCCCGTAGCCGACCCGGACCTTCACAGCAGGCTGCGCAGCAGCGCGCGCGTGCGGGCCCGCTCCTCGTCGGTGGACCCGAACTCGCTGGCGGCCAGGTCGGTGACGCCGGCATCGGCGAAGTGCTGGATGCGGGCTGCGACGGTGTCCTCATCGCCGATGATGGCCAGGTCGGCCGGCCCCTCCAGCCCCTCCCGGTCGAGCATCGCCCGGTACGAGGGCAGCTGTCCGTACACGGCGTAGACCTGCGCGGCCCGCGCCCGGGTGCCGGCCGGGTCGTCGGTGACGCACACCGGGACGCCGCTGGTCACGAACGGGTCGGGGTTGCCGGCCTGCTCGGCGGCGGCCCTCAGGGTGGGGGCGGTGTGGTCGGCGATCGTGCGGGGACCGGTCATCCACGTGATGGTGCCGGCGGTGCGGGCGCCGGCGAGCTGGAGCATCTGGGGCCCCAGGGCGGCGACCTGGACCGGCACCGGCTGGCTGGCCGGGACGTCGAGGGCCAGGTTGGCCGAGATCGTCTCGCCGTGGGCCTCCACGCGATCGCCGCTCAGCAGCGGCATCAGCACGTCGAGGTACTCCCGCAGGTGGCGGACCGGCTTCTCGAAGCTCATGCCGAACATGTGCTCGATGACGGGCTGGTGCGACAGCCCGATGCCGAGGGTGAGGCGGCCACCGCACGCCTGCTGGGTGGTGAGCGCCTGGGCGGCCAGCATGGCGGGGTGGCGCGGGTAGGTGGGGATCACCGAGGTCCCGAGCTCGATCCGCTCCGTCTCCCGTCCCGCGACGGCCAGCAGGGTCAGGGCGTCGTAGCCGAAGATCTGCGGGACCCAGTAGGTGTGGAAGCCCTCCTGCTCGGACGTGCAGACGTCGGCGACGATGTCGTCGATGGTGGCGGTGGCGGCGAGCCCGCCGAAGATCCCGATGCGCATGTGCTCCCCCTGGGTGGACCGGCCGCGAAACCTAGACCGGCACGTCGGTGGCGGTGCCGGCACGCGGCTTCGGCGTCCGGACGGTCGCCGCGGTGGTGACGCCGACGAGCAGGAGCGCGATTCCCGCGACCGCGGCGCCGGTGAGCTCCTCGCCCACGATCGTCACGCCGAGCACGACCGCCGTGACCGGCTCGGCCAGCGACAGCAACGTCGCGGTGGCCACGGCGGTGTCACGGACACCCCGGGTGAACAGCGCGTAGGACAGCGTCGTGGCCACCAGACCGAGGTGGAGGGCCATGAGCACCCCCCGCCCGGTGGCCAGCTGGCCGACCGCCTCGCCCCCTCCCGCGACCAGCGCGACCGGGGCGAGGACGACTGCGGCGCCGACGAAGGCCGTGGCGGCGACCCGGTCGCGCGGCTGCTCGTCAATGAGCTGGATGATGCG
>CAZCJT010000617.1:0-1905 GCA_964498565.1 uncultured Acidimicrobiaceae bacterium | reverse complement strand
GGGCACCGGCGTGGGCGGGAGGTCGGGCCACGGCCGCTGCACCCGGAGCGCGGTGACGAGCTCGGACAGGTTCGACGCGCACCGGACCTGGACGCCCGGGATGACCCGGGCCTGGGCCACCGCCGAGGGCGCCACCACCACCCCGTCGACCAGGTGGCGCATGCCGGCCACCATGGGGACGACTCCCCGCACCGAGCGGACGGTGCCATCGAGGCCGAGCTCACCGAGGAACGCCCAGCGCTCGACCGCTGCTGCCGGGATGTCGCCGCTGGCCACCAGCACCCCGACGGCCAGCGCCAGGTCGAGCCCGGTGCCGAGCTTGTGGAGCGACGACGGGGCGAGGTTGACGGTGATGCGGCGCATCGGCCACTCGAGCTCGCTGGAGAGCACGGCGGCCCGGACCCGGTCGCGCGCCTCGCGGCACGCGGCATCGGGCAGGCCGACGATGGCGAGCGACGGCAGGCCGTTGCCGACATGCACCTCGACCTGGACGGGGTGGCCGGTGACGCCGAGGAGCGTGGCGGCCGGTATGGATGCGAGCACGGTGGTCCCTCCGATTCGGAGTGGACGGCCGTGCGCCGGCGCATCGAGCGGACCGGCGGACCGGTCGGGGAACCCAAGGGGCTCGTGGTGAACCTACACGAGGGGCACCGACAGGATCTCCGCCCTAGCGGCCGTGGAAGGTGGGGTCCCGCTTCTCCACGAAGCTGGAGATCGCCTCGGCGGTGTCCTTCGACTGGAGCGTGATCGCCTGGGACATGGCCTCGGCCTCCAACGCCTCCTGGAGCGTGCGTGAGTAGGAGTCGTTCAGCAGGCGCTTGGTGAGGCCGAGCGCGATGGGCGGCCCGGCGGCGAGGCGCGACGCCCAGTCGGCCACGAAGGCGTCGAGCTCCGCGTCGGGCACGACGTGGTTGATGAGGCCGAAGTGCTCCGCGTCGCGGGCGGAGAGGATCCCGGCGAAGAAGGCCAGCTCCTTGGCCTTGTGCATCGGCAGGATGCGGGGCAGCAGCCAGGACGCGCCGCCGTCGAGGGCCAGGCCCCGCTTGGCGAAGATCATGGAGAACCGCGCCGCCTCACCGGCGACGAGCAGGTCACAGCCGAGCGCGAGCGAGCAGCCGACGCCGGCCGCGACCCCGTGGACCTTCGCGATGGTGGGCTGGGGCAGGTCGTGCAGCCCCTGGATCGCTATGGCCACGTTGCGCATGGCGGTGATCTGGTGGGGCGGGTCCTCGCCCGAGGGGAGCCAGAGATCGACCCCGGAGCAGAAGTCCCCGCCGGCACCGGTGAGCACCACGACCCGATCGCGACGCGGGTGGCGGGCGATCTCGTCCCAGATGGCCGACAGCTCGGCCCACTGACCGGGGTCGATGGCGTTCTTCTTCTCGGGCTTGTCCAGCGTGACGGTGACGATGCCGCCGTCGCGCTCGACGTGCAGGGTTTCCATGGGCGGAACGTAGTGTTCGGCCATGGGCCTCAACCCGTACCGCCCCCAGAAGCAACGCCGCAGCGACCTGGTCTTCGTGGCCGCGGGCCTGATCGTGGCCGTCCTGCTCGTGCTCTGGGCCTTCTTCGGCTGAGCGAACCATCCGGGTCTCACGGATGCTGCCGCATCCGTCTGGGTCAGAAGCAGCCCTCGTAGATCTCGACCTGGCCGCGCAGGACGCTGACCACGTCGAAGCGCAGCACCCGGCCCCGTTGGCCGGTCTCGGCGCAGAAGCGCTGGGCGAGCCGCCGGATGCGACGCTGCTTCGGCCCGGTGACCGCCTCGGCGGGATGGCCGAATCGGTCGGACGTGCGGGTCTTGACCTCCGCGAACACCAGCGTGTCGCCCCGGCGCAGGACCAGGTCGAGCTCGCCGTCGCCGCAGCGCCAGTTGCGGGCCACGACCTCGTAGCCGGCGGCCTC
>CAZCJT010000616.1:0-1916 GCA_964498565.1 uncultured Acidimicrobiaceae bacterium | reverse complement strand
CGCCAGCATGCTGGCGGCCGCGAGGGCGATGGTGTGTCGTTGCCTCACGGCAGCCTCCGGAATGCGGTGGCGCAGTGCGCCGGGGAGGGGGAAGTGGTGAGGCGACGCGGCGCGTCAGGACGTCAGATGCGCTCGATGATGGTGCCGGTGCCGAGACCGCCACCGCAGCACATGGTGACGAGCCCGGTGGACTTGTCGGTGCGCTCCAGCTCGTGGAGGGCCTTGGTGAGCAGGACGGCGCCGGTGCCGCCGAGCGGGTGGCCGAGGGCGATGGCGCCACCGTTGGGGTTGACGGTGTCCATGTCGGGGTTGTGCTCCTTGACCCACGACAGCACGACGGAGGCGAAGGCTTCGTTGATCTCGGTCACGTCGATGTCGGACATCTTCATGCCGGTGCGCTTGAGGAGGTGCGACGTGGCATCGATGGGGCCGGTGAGCATGAGGACGGGGTCGACGCCGACGTTGCAGGTGTCGACGATGCGGGCCTTGGGCGTGAGGCCGAGGGCCTTGGCCTTGTCGGCGGTCATCAGCAGCACGGCGGCGGCGCCGTCGGAGATCTGCGAGGACGAGCCGGCGGTGTGCACACCGTCGGGGCGGGCGACGGGCTTGAGCGTGGCCAGCTTCTCGAGCGTGGTCTCGCGGAGGCCCTCGTCGCGGGTGACCATGTGGGTGGTGTCGAGGGCGTTGCCCTCCTCGTCGGCGTCGGGCGCCTCGACCGGCACGATCTGGGTGGCGAAGCGGTCCTCGGCCCAGGCCTGGGCGGCCAGCTGCTGGGAGCGGAAGCCGAACTCGTCGGTGTCCTGGCGGGAGATGCCCCACTTGTCGGCGATGCGCTCCGCGCCCTCGAACTGGGACGTCATCTCGTAGCGGCCGAAGTACGTCTTGGGGATCGGGATGCCGAGGCCGAAGTCCTTGCGGCCGCTGGAGCCGATCGGGATGCGGCTCATGACCTCGACGCCGCAGGCGACGGCCACGTCGACCGCGCCGCCGGCCACGAGGGCGGTGGCGAGGTTGGTGGCCTGCTGCGACGAGCCGCACTGGGTGTCGACGGTGGTGGCAGCGACGGACTGGGGCAGGCCGGCGGCCAGCCAGGCGGTGCGGCCGATGTTGAAGGCCTGCTCGCCGACCTGGGACACGCAGCCGGCGACGACCTGGCCCACCTCGGAGGGATCGATGCCGGTGCGGTCGATGAGCGCCTTCTGGACGATGCCGAGCAGCTCGCCCGGGTGCATGGTGGACAGGCCGCCGCCACGGCGGCCCACGGGCGTCCGGACGGCATCGATGATCACAACGTCGGTCATGGGCGCAGTGTACGGCTGGACTTGACCGTGCGGTCAAGGTGCTGGGTCACGCGGCGTGGGCGTGCTGGTCGCCGGCTTCGGCCCGGCGCTCGGCCTGGGTGCGGGCGATGGTGTCGGCGAGGGCGGCCCGGGCCTTGGCCACGCCCTTGCGGCCGGCTTCCCGGCTGCGGGGGTCGAGGTGGAAGGCCTGCCGTCCCGTTGCGGGGGCCAGGAGGGTGGTCTGTGTTGCCATGGCCCCATCTTCCCCAGGGGGTCTGACACTTACGCCCAGACCGGGCCGATCATGGACCTCGCCGGCAACTCCACGCCGGACGACAACTGCTCGATGTGGGCCGGCATGCCCGAATCCTCGAGATGTCCGGTGCCGCCCTGGCCATCCTCGGCGACTACGTCCCGATGGGCCTCGGTCAGGCCCTCGGCCGCCACGCAGGTGGCAACAGCTTCGACAACACACTGCTGGCCACGGCGAGCCAGTCGACGATCCTGCGGTTCCACGACGAGTTCGAGGCGCGCCGGCGACGCCAGCAACAGCGGTCCTGAGGCTGTGGCAGGGTGCGAGCCATGCAGCGCTACGGCATGACCATCCCCCTCAGCGGCCCGCTCCACAGCCAGCGG
>CAZCJT010000615.1:0-1921 GCA_964498565.1 uncultured Acidimicrobiaceae bacterium | reverse complement strand
AAGGGACTGCAAATCCCTGTACGCGGGTTCGATTCCCGCCGCTGCCTCCATCACACGGACCTGGCGAGGTCCCAGGTCAGGCACTGTTTCTCGTCGACCGACGCAGTGCCCGTGATGAACCCGGTTGACCGCCCTCGCGATCAGGGGCCGCAGTCCACCGCCACCGCCAGGGCGGCGCAGACCTCGTCCATCCGGTCGGCGGCCAGCCGACCGAGGCGTTCGACCAGCGTGGTGACGGCGACGCTCTCGACCGAGTCCAGGTTGACGGCCGAACGCCGGGGGACCGGGTCGTCTCCGGGCTCGAGGACCACTTCGCTCGGCAGGCCCCGGATCGTCGTGGTGCACGGCGCCACCAGGGTCCGGCGCAGCCGTGGGATGGCGGCGTCTCGGGACAGCACGACCACCGGCCGGCGCCCGATGTCGCCGAGCTCCCACCACCACACCTCGCCTCGCGCAGGGAGGTCGGTCACGGCGCGCCAGCGGCGTCCCGGAACGAGGCGAGGTCGCCGCACTCGTCGGGCTCGTCGAGCGGGTGTTCGTCGTAGGCCGAGTAGCCGGCGTCGACCTCGGCCGAGCGGTGCCGGGCGACGAGCGCCTTGAGGGCTGCGTCGAGAAGCGCAGCGTCGTTCAGGCCGTGCGTCCGTGACCGCGCTTCCTCGAGCAGGTCCTGGTCGACCGTCGTGCTGACCCGTGTGCGTGTCATGCCACGACTATGCCATCAGAGTGGCATGCGGGTGCGCGCCGTTCCACTCCCGCCCGCTGCCTCCACCGACCAGCCCGGCAAGCCCCGCGGCCGGTGGCCCGGTCCGGGTGACGATCGCTGTGCCGACGATCAGGCCTCGAGAGCGCTGCGCAGTGAGCGGGCGGCGTCGGCGCCGAAGGCGCAGAGCACCACCTCGGCCTGTGGGGCAACCGCCGAGGGCTCGGCACTCGGCCAGCAAGCCGGGGCCGGCTGCCCGGTGGATGGCCCCGTCGAGGCCGCCCCCACCGAGCAGGGATCGGTTGGCCGCGTTCACGATGGCGTCCACCGCCAGCGTCGTGATGTCGGCCTGGCGGACCTCGATGGTCATCGGGTCCGCAGCGGGCTCAGGAGGCCCAGGTGAGGAAGTCGTCGAGCTTGGCCTGCGTCTCGGCGTCGCTCGAGCCAGCCAGCACGATCTGCTCGTGGTCGTCGGTCTCGATGAGCACGAAGTGGCCGTCGTCGGCGGTGCCGCGCTCGACGGTGTTCGTGCGGTTGCGGAAGCGTCCCATGATCTCCATGCCAGCGTCCGTACCCCCGCCGCGACGGCGGGCAGACCGGACGCTGGATGACGATCTGATCTCGGAACGTGGGGGAGCGCGCTCGTCACCCGCCGACCGCGGCGACCGACGTCACAGCGCGAATGTTGCGGTTCTGTTGCGAGCACCCGATAGACAGATGCCTTCCCAAGCAACGTCTGGAAGGGCGCGTCGTGCCGCCGCGGGATCCCGAAACGGGACCGTCACCTGGTGCAGCGCCCTCCACTCCCCCCAGGAGGGTCTCCGTGACCTCGTCTCCCACCCTGCGCCGCCGCGCGCGCCGCATCCCGCTCGTCGCCGTCTTCGCCATCGCCCTGCTCGGCGGTGCGGCGTGCACGCCCCAGCAGCAGATCGCCACGATCTTCGGCTCCCGGGCGCCGGAGGCCGAGCGGGTCGCCCACTGCGAGTCGACGATGAACCCGACCGCCGTCAGCTCGACCAACGACCACGGGCTGTTCCAGATCAACGCCGTGCACGAGCGGAAGTTCGTCGAGGTCACCGGCCAGCCCTGGGACATGGTCTACGACGGCTTCTGGAACACCGTGTACGCCAAGTACCTCTACGACACGCAGGGCTGGCAGCCGTGGAGCTGCCGTCACGCCGCCTGAGGGCGGACACCACCCGCTGACCCGTGGCCGCCGGC
>CAZCJT010000614.1:0-1922 GCA_964498565.1 uncultured Acidimicrobiaceae bacterium | reverse complement strand
GCTCACGATGGGCACGCTACTGAGGCGTGCCGGCGGCTCACGCCCGCGGCCGTGCCTGCCGGCCCGACCCCGGCCCGGCCATGATGCCGGGATGGTGGCGCCGGAACCCGACGACCGTGGCGACGCAGGCATGTGGGGCTACCGGGCCTCCACCTACGGGGACGGCTTCGCCGACGTCTACGACGACTGGTACGGCGACGTCTCCCCCGCCGACGCCACGGCCCGCTTCGTCGCCGAGCGCACCGACGGTCCCGTGCTCGAGCTCGGCAGCGGCACCGGTCGCCTCGCCGGTCCCCTCCATCACGCCGGACCGCCCGTCGTCGGCCTGGATGCATCGACGGCGATGCTGGAGCGCTCGGTCGCCCGGCATCCCGCCGTCCCCGTGGTCGCCGCCGACATGGCCGAGCTGCCGGTGCGCGACGGCGCCTTCGGTGGTGTCCTCGTGGCGTTCAACACGTTGTTCAACCTGTCGACGCCGGCCCTCCAGCGCCGCTGCCTCACCCAGGCGCGTCGAGCCGTGCGGCCCGAGGGCGTGGTGGTGGTCGAGGCCTTCGTGCCCGGCGCGGGGGCGACAGAGGCGACCGACCGGGTGGACGTCGTCCGCCTCGACGCCGACCTCGTGGTGCTCCGGGTCAGCCGCACCGACCCCCGACTCGGAAGCGTCAGCGGGCACCACGTCGAGCTGCGCGACGGCCAGCCGGTGCGCCTGCGCCCATGGCAGGTCTGCTTCTCCTCCCCCGACGCGCTCGACCAGATGGCAGCGGCGGCCGGCCTCGAGCTGGCCGAGCGCCACGGCGGATGGGCCGGCGAGGCGTACGGTCCCGACAGCGACCTGCACGTGACCGTGTACCGGCCGGCGTGACCCGTCCATGCGTCTCCCGGGACCGTGGGTAGCATCCGAGCGGTGAGCGAGCTGCGCCTGAACCCCCTGACCGGACGGTGGGTCACCGTGGCCAGCGGCCGGGGGGACAGGCCGGGTGACCTGGTCTCGCGGGGGCTGCCGATCGAGCCCGACCCCGACCGGCCCTGCCCGTTCTGCCCGGGCAACGAGGAGGAGACCCCGCCCTCGCTCGAGGAGTACGGCAGCAACGGCGCCTGGTCGGTGCGCGTCGTGCCCAACAAGTACCCCGCCTTCGCCGGCACCGAGCCCATGCGGGTCACCAACCTCGGACCCGTGTTCACGCAGGCGAACGCCTCGGGCATCCACGAGGTCCTCGTCCTCTCGCCCGAGCACGACCAGTCCTGGGCCGACCTCGACGACAAGCAGGCCGGCCTGGTCATGGCCGCCATCCGCGACCGGATGGAGGACCACGGGCGCCAGGCCGGGACCCGCTACACCCAGGCCATCGTGAACGCCGGCCGGGCCGCCGGCGCCTCCCTCGAGCACCCGCACGGCCAGCTGCTCGGGATCCCGTTCGTGCCGGGCGAGATCGCCGAGGAGCAGCGCGGGTTCGAGCGCTTCGACGGCTCGTGCCTGCTGTGCACCACCATCCAGGCCGAGCTGGAGGCCGGGCACCGCATCGTCCACGTGGACGAGCGCGTCCTGGTGCTGTGCCCGTTCTGGAGCCCGTCGCCCTACCAGATGCTGGTCCTGCCGCGGGCCCACAACGAACACCTCACCGATGCGTCCCCGAAGGACCTGGTGGCCGTCGGACGCTCGATTCGCGATGCGCTGGCCTCGCTGCGCGGCGTGATGGGCGACGTGTCCTACAACCTGGTGTTCCACACGGCCCCGCACCACCACCCCGGCGACTTCCACTGGCACGTGCACGTGAGCCCGCGCATCACGTCGATCGCCGGCTTCGAGCAGGGCACGGGCGTGATGATCAACATCCTGCCGCCGGAGCTCGCCGCCGAGCACCTGCGGGCCCAGGCGCCCGTCGACCTGCCCGCCGCCACGGCCTGACGGCGTGGCCGCTCCG
>CAZCJT010000613.1:0-1927 GCA_964498565.1 uncultured Acidimicrobiaceae bacterium | reverse complement strand
GCGGACATGGGCGATGCTGGTGCCGTGACGATGGACCACGCTGCCCGGGTCGCTGCCGACGAGTTCGTGGCGCTGCGGCAGGACGGCTGATGCTCGCCCTGCTCGCTGCGCTGCCCAGCCCGAACGACAACTCGATCTCGATCGGTCCGCTCGAGCTGCGGGCCTACGGTCTGGCCATCGCCATCGGCGCCGTCGTGGCCGTGGAGATCGCCCGCCGGCGCTGGGCCGCCTCGGGTGGGGGCGACGACTCCGACGCCGTCGGCGACGTGGCGGTGTGGGCCATCCCCGCCGGCTTCGTCGGTGCCCGCCTCTACCACGTCGTCACCGACTGGCACCGCTTTGACGACGCCCCTCTCGACATCGTGAAGGTGTGGGAGGGCGGCCTGGGGATCCCCGGGGGCATCCTCGGCGGTGCCGTCGTCGGCGTGCTCGTCGCCCGCCGCAAGGGCTACGACGTCCCCCGCCTGATGGACGCGGTGGCGCCAGCGCTCCCCGTGGCCCAGGCCATCGGGCGGCTCGGCAACTGGTTCAACCAGGAGCTCTTCGGCCGGCCCACCGACCTGCCGTGGGGGCTGCAGATCGATCGCGACCGCCGGCCCGACGGCTACGAGTCGGTGGAGACCTTCCACCCCACGTTCCTGTACGAGGCGCTGTGGAACCTGGCGCTCGCTGCCTTCCTGGTCGTGCTCGGGCGGCGCAAGGTCCTGCGCCCCGGCCAGCTGTTCGTGCTCTACGTCGGCGGCTACGGCCTGGGCCGGCTGTGGGTCGAGGCCCTCCGCATCGACACCGCCACCCGGCTCGCCGGCGTGCGCGTCAACATCTGGGTGAGCGGCCTGACCATCGCGGGCGCCATCGTCTGGTTCCTCTGGTGGCAGCGCCGACCGGAGCCGCCGGCTGCGCCTCTGCCGGACGGGTCGGAGCGCCCGTAGCCTGGGTGCATGGCCGATCTGATCCAGCAGACCATCCGCCTGGGTGCCCCGCCGTGGCCCACGGTCGATCCGTTCCTCTTCTGCGTCCACCACGTCGATGCGTACCCGGCCGGCAACCTGCACCTCGGCCCCGACGCCGACCTGCAAGGCCGGGCCATCGGCCAGGACTTCGCCGCCATCGACGGTTGGAACATGTACCACGGGTCCGTGGTGCCGGGGTTCCCGTCGCACCCCCACCGCGGCTTCGAGACGATCACCTACGTGCGCCAGGGCCTCGTGGACCACGCCGACTCGCTCGGTGCCGCCGCCCGCTACGGCAAGGGCGACGTGCAGTGGATGACCGCCGGCAAGGGGATCCAGCATGCCGAGATGTTCCCGCTGCTCGACCAGGGAGGCCCCAACCCGATGGAGCTGTTCCAGATCTGGTTGAACCTCCCGGCCGAGGACAAGATGGTCGAGCCCAGCTACAAGATGCTGTGGGATCACGAGGTCCCCCGGGTTCCCGTCGACGGCCACGGCGAGATCACCGTCATCGCCGGCTCCATCCCCGGACCCTCCGGTCTGGTCGTGCCGCCGTCACCGGCGCCCGACTCGTGGGCCGCTCGCAGTGACACCGACGTCGCCCTGTGGCACGTCCGGCTCGGAGCCGGCGCATCGGCGGTGCTGCCGCCGGCGGCGTACGACGACACCGTCCGGGTGCTCTACGTCTTCGACGGCGACGGCGTCTCGGTCGGAGGCCAGGACCACCACGTGCCGACCGGCATCGTGGTCGACGCCGGCCAGGAGGCGCCGCTCGCCGCCATCGGCGACGGCGTCGACGTCCTGGTGATGCAGGGTCGACCCATCGGCGAGCCCGTCGCCCAGTACGGCCCCTTCGTCATGAACACCAAGGCCGAGATCCAGCAGGCGTTCGACGACTACCAGCGCGACCACTTCGGAGGATGGCCGTGGGATCGGAGCGATCCCGTGCACGGCCGCGACCCGCAACGCTTCGCCCG
>CAZCJT010000612.1:0-1930 GCA_964498565.1 uncultured Acidimicrobiaceae bacterium | reverse complement strand
CGGGTCCGCCGTCGGGGCCAGGCGGCACGACAGCGTGAGCTGGGTGTACGGCCGGAGGACGTTGCCGGCCCGGTCCGGCGGCGGGAAGCCGTCGACGGCGATGTTCGCCACCGACGGCTCCCACGTCCGGGCCCGCAGCAGGTCGACAGCGTGCTCCTGGTCGGGACGCGTGTCGCCCGCCCACGGGAAGGCCATGCCGGCCACGATCTCGTCGGCGCTGGCGGCGAGCTGGGCCTCCCGCTCGGCGGGCACGTCGCTCCACAGCTCGTCGACCAGCACCCGTCCGGTGTCGGGGTCCTCGACGCGGTCGAGCAGCCGGCGCAGGATCCGGAACGACGACGGCACCACCCCGCCGGCCGATCCCGAGTGCACGCCCTCGGTGAGGACGTCGACCCGCACCGACGCCACGAGGACGCCCCGCAAGGAGGTCGTGACCCACAGGCGGTCGTAGGTTGCGGCGCCGGAGTCGAGCGCGACCACGAGGGAGACCTGCCCGAGGCGGTCGCCGAGGGCGTCCAGGTGGGCCGGGAGGTCGGGGCTGCCCGACTCCTCGCTGGCCTCGATCAGCACCAGCAGCCGGGCATGGCTCCCGCCGGCGGCCCGGAGCGCCTCGATGGCGGTGAACGCGGCGAACACGGCGTAGCCGTCGTCGGCCCCGCCCCGGCCGTAGAGGAGGTCGCCGTCCAGCACCGGGTCCCACGGCCCCAACCCGTCGCGCCACCCGGCCATCTCGGGCTGCTTGTCGAGGTGGCCGTAGAGCAGGACGGTGTCGGTCGCGGAGCCGGGCTCGGTCGCCGGGATCTCGCACAGGACCACCGGCGTGCGCCCGTCGACCTCCAGCACGTCCACCCGGAGCCCGTCGATCGGACGCGCCTCGCACCACTGCCGCACCAGCTCGACCGCCGCCCCCATGTGCCCGTTGGCCGCCCAGTGCGGATCGAAGGCCGGCGACACGTTCGGGATGCGCACGTAGTCCTGGAGCGGACCCAACACGTCGCGGTCCCAGCCGGCATCGACCGAGGTCCGGATCTGTGCTGCATCGAGGGCCACGGCCCTTTGCTAGCAGGATGGGTCCGTGCTCCTCGACGCGATCGACCACGTCCAGCTCGCCATGCCGCCCGGCGGGGAGGAGCTGGCGACCTGGTTCTACGAGGGCGTGCTCGGCGTCCCGCGCGTGCCGAAGCCGCCGCACCTGGCCGTGCGCGGTGGCTGCTGGTTCGAGCGGGGTGCGCTCCGGATCCACCTCGGCGTGCAGGACGACTTCGTCCCGGCCACCAAGGCCCACCCCGCGTTCGCGGTGCTCGACCTCGACCGCCTGGAGGCCACCATCACCACCCACGGGCTCCCGGTGCGGCGCGAGGACGACCCCCTCGGCCCCGACGTCCTCTACGTGGACGACCCGTTCGGGAACCGCATCGAGCTCCGCCCGGGCCGGGGCACGCAGGACCGCACCGACTACGCCGACGTCGTCGAAGCGGTGGCACGAGAGGCGGTGGGGGATCGCCTCGCCGACGAGCTGGCGTTCGTCCACGAGCTCGATCGGCTCAAGACCGTGGAGCGCCAGTCCTTCGTGCTCGATGCGCAGCGCCGGGAGAACACCGCGGAGCACAGCTGGCACGTCGCCGTGCTCGCCGCCGTGCTGAGCGAGCACCTGGAGCCCGACGTCGACCTGGCCCGGGTCGTCCTGCTCCTGCTGGTGCACGACATCGTCGAGATCGACGCCGGCGACACCGGCATCTACGACGATGCATCGGCAGCGTCGAAGGAGGCGCGCGAGCTGGCGGCGGCCGACCGGCTCTACGGTCTGCTGCCCGACGACGTGGGCCGTCGCCTCCGCGCCGCCTGGGACGAGTACGAACACGGCACGACCCCCGAGGCGCGCGCGGCGCGGGCCTTCGACCGCCTCGCGCCGCTGCTGCTCAACCTCGGC
>CAZCJT010000611.1:0-1941 GCA_964498565.1 uncultured Acidimicrobiaceae bacterium | reverse complement strand
GGGTCGTCTGCGAACCCGGCAACCCGGGAACCGCCCCGGTCGCGGGCACGACGGTCGCGGGTGAAGGCCCGGCCGCCTGGGGGCAGGTGGTCCGCCACGTCCTTGCCGGTGCTCGCGTCGTGCGGACGCAGGACGTCGCTTCGGTGCGACGCGTCGTGACCGTCCTCGACCGCCTCGTCGCCGCGCGCGGTGCTGCGCCGCAGGAGGCATCACCGTGATCCGCCCGCCCGTCATCCTCATCAAGGGCACCGACGACATCCTCCGCTCCGCCCGCCGCACCGCCGTCGTCGCCGAGCAGGTCGGCGAGGCCGACGCCACGCTCGTCGTCGACGAGCCCACCCTCGACGACGACGAGCGGCTCCGCCCGCTGGTCGACGCCGCCCAGACCAGCCCGTTCTTCACCGACCACCGGGTCGTGGTGGGGCGGGGCATCGAGCGCTTCAAGGCCAAGGACGACCTCGCCGGCTTGCTCGACTACCTGGCCGACCCGTTGCCCTCCACGGTCCTGGTCCTCGAGTGGGGCGGGACCGCCCGGGTGCCGAAGGCCCTCGCCGACGCCGTCACGGCCGCCGGCGGCGAGACCATCAGCACCGACCCCGGCCGCGACGTCGGCAGCTTCGTGGACGAAGCGCTGGGCAAGGCCGGGCTGCGGCTCGACCGCGAGGCACAGCGCCACCTCGTCGACTGGCTCGGCGACGACCCCGGGAAGCTGCCCGGGGTGCTCGCCGTGCTGGCCTCCACCTACGGGGACGGTGCCCGCCTCGCCCTGGGCGACGTCGAACCGTTCCTCGGGGATGCGGGTGGCGTGCCGCCCTGGGACCTCACCGACGCCATCGACCGGGGCGACATCGCCGCCGCCATCACCACCGTCACCCGGATGCTGCGGGCCGGTCGCCACCCGATGCAGGTGATGGCCACCCTGCACACCCACTTCCAGCGCATCATGCGCCTCGACGGTGCCGGCGTCCGCAACGAGAAGGAGGCGGCCACCGTCCTCGGCATGAAGGGCTCCACCTTCCCGGCCAAGAAGGCGCTGGCCCAGTCCCGCCGCCTCGGCGCCACGGGGGTCCGGGAATCGATCCGCCTCCTCGCCAAGACCGACCTCGAGCTCCGGGGCACGGTCGACTGGCCGGTCGAACTCAGCATGGAGATCCTCGTGGCCCGGCTGGCCCGGGTGGCCAAGGCTTCACGCTGACCTGCCCGCCAGCGCAGCCGGATCACCGGGATCGGCAGCGACCATGGATCACGGCCCCGGACGCGCCACGACCCCGCCGTAGGCGGGGTCGTGGTCCCGATCTCGGGGGGTGGTCAGGCCTGCTCGGCCGACTCCAGGCGCCGCACCTGCTTGATGAGGCGGGACTTCTTGCGGGCGGCGGTGTTCTTGTGCAGCACACCCTTGGTGGCGGCCGAGTCGATGCGCTTGATGGCCGCCTTCAGGGCGTCGGCCGTGTCCTCGCCGTTCTCGGCCGCGACCAGCGCCTTCTTCGTGCGGGTCTGCAGCTCGCTGCGCACCATCTTGTTGCGCTGGCGCGCCTTCTCGTTCTGGCGGTTGCGCTTGATCTGGCTCTTGATGTTGGCCACGTGGGGGACCTCTGGGGTTGCGAAGATGGCGTGCGCGCAAGGGCGGGCACGGAAGCGGACATGGTAGCGGCGGGCGGGCGGCGCGGGACAACCCGCCGGCCGGCGGCGAGAATGGGCCCATGGTGCCCGTCGACCTGGTGTGGGGCAACCGTGGCCATGTCACCGTCGGGGGCGTGGGCATCCACGTCGAGACCGCCGGGCCCGAGCGCGGGCCGACGCTCGCCTGCCTGCACGGCTTCGCCTCCGGCACGTTCACGTGGGCGGGCATCGCACCGCACCTGGCCGACAGCCGGCGGGTGGTCGCCTGGGACCGCCCACCGTTCGGGCGCAGCGAGCGTCCCCGATCCGGCCGTGGCGACT
>CAZCJT010000610.1:0-1944 GCA_964498565.1 uncultured Acidimicrobiaceae bacterium | reverse complement strand
TCACCCGATGACGCCCGGGCGCCGACCTCGCACGCCCATGCCTTGCCGCCCCACCCGTCGGGGAGCGGACCGGCCGGCACCACCGTGGCGCCATGGGTGGCGGCGACGCTCGCCGTGCCGTCGGTGGACCCGTCGTCGACCACCACCACCTCGGCCGGCGTGCCCGAGAGCGAGCGGAGCAACCGGGGCAGCTGGGCGGCCTCGTTGCGGGCGGGTACGACCAGCGAGACCCGGTCGAGGTCGAACGACCCGAGCCGACCGAGCCGCGGCAGGGACCACAGCAGCCACACCCCGATCCCGAGGCGCACCACGACCAGCACCACGTCGAGCCCGCTCACCCCACCCCCCACCCACCGTTCTGGCCTACATCCGACCTTGCATGCGCGGGAATGTGTAGGCCAGAACGGGGGTGGGGGGGCGCACTTGACCGGACAGTCAAGTAGGTTGGTCGGCCATGGGGACGCCCACCGTGGAGCGCCAGGAGCGCCAGCCCGCATCGACCGAGGTCACCGAGGTGGCGCCCGACATCCTCCGCATGCAGCTGCCCATCCAGATGCCCGGGCTCGGCCACGTCAACACCTACGCCCTCTGCGACGACCGTGGCGTGGCCGTCGTCGACCCCGGCCTCCCCGGAAAGGCCTCCTGGGACGCACTGTCCCACCGCCTCCGCCAGGCCGGCTACGCGATGAAGGACGTCCACACCGTCATCGTGACCCACAGCCACCCCGACCACTTCGGCGGCGCCGGCATCCTGCGCCACCGGGTCGGCGCCGAGGTCGTCACCCACCGCGCGTTCCGGACCTGGCTCGACCCCGACGAGGGCGACGACGCCGGCCCCGACGAGACCGCCGCGTCCGACGACGTCGAGGAGCAGCGGGGTGCCTCACCCTGGCAGCGCGACATGCCGTGGCGGGCCGGGCAGTTCCGCCCGCCCATGAAGAGCCGACTGATCTACGGCCTCGGCCGGACGTTCGGGAAGCGCTGGATGCGCGCCCCGGAACCCAGCCGGCGCGTCGACGACGGCAACATCCTCACCTTCGCCGGGCGCGAGTGGCAGGCCGTGCACACCCCGGGCCACACCGAAGACCACCTCTGCCTCTGGTCCGCCGACGACGGCGTGGTGCTCACGGGCGACCACGTCCTGCCCACCATCACGCCGCACATCTCCGGCCTGCACGCCGGCCACGACCCTCTCGACGAGTTCTTCTCGAGCCTCGACCGCATGTCCCAGCTCGAGGGGGCGACGCTGGCGCTGCCGGCGCACGGCCATCCCTTCACCGACCTGTCCGGGCGCTGCATCGAGATCCGCGACCACCATCACGAGCGCCTCGAAACGCTGCGCCAGGCCGCCATGGCGCTGGGCGAGGCCAGCGTGGTCGACCTCTCCAAGCACCTGTTCAAGGAGCGGTCGTGGGGTCCGATGGCGGAGTCCGAGACCTACGCCCACCTCGAGCACCTGCGCTTGGCCGGCGAGATGGTCAGCCGCCGCGTCGACGAGGATCTCCACTTCCAGCTGGTCGAACCGCCCAGCTGATCGGCGTCAGCCGGCGGTGCGCACCTGCGCCGTCGAGCACGCCACCCCGTCCACGAGGATCCACAGGTCGAAGCCGCCGCTCACGTCGGCCACGGCGACCTCGGGGCGGCTGCCGATGTCGATCGGCGCCGGGTGCTCCACCGACACCCGCAGCGGGGCTCGCACGTGCGCTCGATCGGCCAGCGCCTGCTCGACCGGCTCCCACGAGACGGCATTGTTGACGTGCTCCATCATGTCGAAGTCGGTGAACCGGAGCGGGAAGGGTGCCGTGGGCGTGCCCTCCGGCGGCCGGGCGTCGTGCTGGAGCCGGGCCCGGACCTTCCGACCGCGGGCGGCGGTGGCGTAGAGGGACTCGAAGCTGTCGGGCAGGCGGGACGGGCGCCCCTGGGCCCCGAGGTGCACCCACAGGG
>CAZCJT010000609.1:0-1950 GCA_964498565.1 uncultured Acidimicrobiaceae bacterium | reverse complement strand
CTGGCGGCGCACCGGTGCCGACGAGGAGCTGGCCCGCAAGCTGTGGCGCGCCATGGGCTTCGCCAACGTGCCCGACGACGCCGTCGCCCTCACCGACGCCGACGTCGCCGCGCTCGCCGCCATCAACGACTTCCTGCAGGCATCAGGGATCTCGCCCGACACCGCCATCCGCTTCGCCCGCCTGCTCGGCCAGACGATGAGCCGCATCGCCGACGCCCTGCACGCCATCGTCGACACCGCCATCGACGAGATGGTGGGTCTCCCGCCCGGAGAGACCGACGACCTCGTGGTCCTCACCGCCCAGCTCGTGAACCCGCTGATCGAACAGGAGCTGTCGTACCTGCTCCGCCGGCACCTCTACGCCGGTGCCATCCGCCGCATCGCCGGCCACGACCTCGAGCAGCCCGAGGTGGCGGTCGGCTTCGCCGACGTCGTCGCCTACACCCGCCTGTCGGGCCAGCTCGCCGAAGCGGAGCTGGCCGACCTGCTCGAGACGTTCGAGGCGACCACCGCCGACATGATCACCGAGCGGGGCGGCCGGGTCATCAAGCTGATCGGCGACGCCGTGCTGTTCGTCTTCGACGATCCGGAGCAGGCGGCCCGGCTGGCCCTCGAGCTGGTCGAGGCCTTCGGCGGCGACCAGCCGGAGCTGCGCGTCGGCCTCACCTACGGGCCGGTGCTCTCCCGGCTGGGCGACCTGTTCGGGCCGCCCGTGAACCTGGCCAGCCGGCTCGTGTCCTACGCCCGGCCCGGCTCGGTGCTCGTGGACCAGCACCTCGTCGACATGCTCGAGGACGTCGACGGCCTGCGGACGAAGTCGGTCCGACCGCGGGACCTGAAGGGCATCGGGACCACCGCCCTCTACGTCCTGCGCCGGGACGAGCGCTGAACCTCAGGACCCGGGCCGCACCATGGTGTCCATGTCGGCGTCGAGGCCCGACAGGACGTCGTCGGCGATCGACTGGCGGAGACGTGCCTTGGTGAAGGCGTACGCGCTCCGAGGCAGCTGGCCGAGCTGGCGAGCCCGGTCGATGGCGACCGTGGCCACGTCGGCGCCGACCAGCTCGTCGAGGTACCCGGCGTCGAGGGCCCCGGCCATGTCGTAGATCTCGGCCTGCAGGACGGCCCGCTGGCGGTGGCGGACGGACAGGCGGGCCTCGCCGAGCCGGATGCCGTACCAGGGCAGGCCCATGCCGATGGCGGTCTCGTTGAGGCCGATCTTGGCGGGCAGCTCGGTGGACCCGATGCGGGTGTCGCACGCCAGGCACAGCAGCGCACCCGCCGCCAGCGCATGGCCGGTGACGGCCGCCACGGTGGGCTGGGGGTGGGTGAAGATGCGCATGACCAGCTCCCCGCCGGCCCGCACCAGGCCCCGGGTGGCATCGGCGCCCTGCGACATCACGGAGAGGTCGAAGCCGGCCGAGAAGCGGCCGTCCCGTCCGATGAGCGCGACGGCGGTCGCCTCGGCGTCGGCGCGGTCGAGGGCGCCGTGCACCTGCTCGATCAAGGTGTGGGAGAGGGCGTTGGCCTTCCCGTCGTCGATGCGGACGACGGCCACGCCGTCCTCGATGGTCAGCTGCACGGGATCGGTCACGGCGGCACCGTAGCGACAGGCCGTTGCCGCGACCGGCGGCACTCCCATGTCCGGATCCCGCCAGACGCGGCCGGTCCGATGGGGCAGGATCGACCTCGTGAGCCTGGACCACGGGCAGTGCTACGAGGCGCTGCGCAGCCGCGACGCCCGATTCGACGGGCGCTTCTGGGTCGGCGTGCGCACCACCGGCGTCTACTGCCGACCGGTGTGCCCGTCCCGGACGCCGATGGCCCGCAACGTGGACTTCTTCGCCCACCCGGCCGCAGCGGAGGACGCCGGCCTGCGTCCGTGCCGGCGGTGCCGTCCCGACGCGGTGCCGGGCTCGAGCGGCTGGAAGGGCGGTGCGGGCACCGTCG
>CAZCJT010000608.1:0-1956 GCA_964498565.1 uncultured Acidimicrobiaceae bacterium | reverse complement strand
GCGCCGACCGCACGACGTCTCGCACCGACCGCGGCCGCGGCTCCCGTGGGGGCGGGGCCTGGTGGGGCGCCAGCGCCACCGGCACGGCGGCGATCGACAGCATCACCGAGCCGATCACGAACAGGACGAAGCCGTCGACGTCAGCCACGTTCAGCAGGAGGCTGCCGATCGCCAGACCACCCGTGACGACCGAGTTGTAGACGGCCAGCAGCGACCCGCGCGTGCTCGACGTCGACACGTCGTTCAGCCACGATTCGCTCACGATGAAGAGCCCGGCCACGCACACCCCGGTGATGAAGCGGAGGAACATCCACGGGATCGGGGACACCCACACGCCGTGCACCACCACGGTGGCCGAGGCGAGCGACGCCAGCGACGAGAAGACCCGGATGTGGCCGACCCGGCGGATCATCCCCGGAACCCAGGCCGACCCGGCAACGTAGCCCAGGTAGTAGAGGCCGAGCACGAGACCGGTGATCGTGGAGTTGAAGCCGGACCGGTCGGCGCGCACGCCGAGGAGCGCGCCCTGCAGGCCGCTGCCGACCATGAGCAGCAGGATCGAGAGCAGCAGCGGCCACGCCGCGAGCACGACCACACCGAGCCGGGCGGTGATCGCCTCGGCGGGGACGCCCTCCGCCACGGTGGTGCCGGTCGGGGGCGCGTCGGCGTTGCTCAGGGTGCCGGCCACGACGAGCCATGGTGGACGACCACCCCGCGGCCGGACAACCTCCCGGGGGAAGCCCGCCCCTATGGTGCTGCGCCATGCCCACCCACCTGCCAGCACAGAGGCACCAATGACGAGCCCCACCCGCGGCGGTCGCCGCACCTCATCCCTCGCCCTCCTGGGCACCCTGCTGGGCCTCCTCGCCCTCGTCGCCGCCGCATGCGGAGACGGGTCCGGGTCCGAGGCCAGCGCCCCCGACCGCATCGTCCTCGGCGGCATCCCCGACCAGGACCCCGAGCGCCTGCAGCGTCAGTTCGGCTTGGTCGCCGACCACCTCGCCGACGAGCTCGGCATCGAGGTCGTGTACGAGCCCGTCGCCGACTACGACGCCACGGTCACCGCGTTCCGCGTCGGCGACCTGGACCTCGTGTGGTTCGGGGGCCTGACCGGCGTGCAGGCGCGGCTCCAGGTGGACGGCGCACGGGCCATCGCCCAGCGCGACGTCGACGCCGAGTTCCGCTCCGTCTTCATCGCCGGCACCTCCACGGGCATCGACCCCTTCGACGCCGTCGACGGCCTCCGGGCCCTGGCCGGCCGCACGTTCACGTTCGGCTCCGACTCCTCGACGTCGGGCCGGCTCATGCCGCAGTCGTTCCTGGCCGACGCCGGCGTGGGGCTCGACGACCTCGCCGGCAACCCGGGGTTCTCCGGTTCCCACGACGCGACCATCGAGCTCGTCGCAGCCGGCACCTTCGAGGCCGGCGCACTGAACTCGCAGGTCTGGGACTCACGGCTCGCCGAGGGGGTGGTCGACACGTCGGCCGTCGTCGAGGTGTTCCGCACGCCGCCCTACCACGACTACCACTGGGTGGTCCGCCCCGACGTCGGTGACGAGCTCATCGAGCGCATCCAGGACGCGCTCCTGGCCCTCGACGCCGACGACCCGGACGACGCCGAGCTGCTCGAGCTCTTCGGTGGTGGCGCCGGTCGATTCATCGAGACCAGCGACGACAGCTACGCCGAGATCGAGGCGATCGGGCGCGAGATCGGGATGGTCGAGTAGCGGTCCGGCACGGAACGGGCCTGCCGTGTCCCTTCTCATCGACCTCGACGACGTCGCCGTCACCTACGGGACCGGCGACCGGGCGGTGCGCGCCCTGGACGGGGTCCGGTTGCGGGTTGGCGCGGGCGAGCGCGTCGCCCTGCTGGGTCCGTCCGGTGCCGGCAAGACGACGCTGCTGCGGGTGATCGCCGGACGGGTGCGCCCGTCGAGTGGCCGGGCCACCGTCCTC
>CAZCJT010000607.1:0-1977 GCA_964498565.1 uncultured Acidimicrobiaceae bacterium | reverse complement strand
GGACCGTCACCCTGCGGCGCCTCGTGCGGCACCTGGAGCCGGCGCCCACGCTGGCCGAGCAGGTGGCGTCGCTCCGGCCCCACGAGGTGGAGCTGGAGGACTGGGAGGAGGTCGTCGACCCCGGTGGCGGCGAGCACGACGTGTTCGCGGCGTGCGCCCGGGAGATCGACGCGCTGGTGGCCGAGCTGGCGCCGCGGCTGGCGCCGCCGATCAGTCCGCGATCGCCCCGTACACCAGCGCCTTGAGCTGACCCCGGAAGTCGAACGTCCCCGACGGGAGGAGCTGGGTCATGAAGACGACCGCCAGCTGCTCGGTCCGGTCGACCCAGAAGGTGGTCGACGCGGCGCCACCCCACATCAGCTCCCCGGGCGAGCCCACCGCACCGGTGGCGGCCGGACCCTTCGACACGGCCATCGTGAGCCCGAACCCGGCCCCGGAGAACCCGACCTCGCCGTACCCCATCGGCAGGGCCAGATCGGACATGTCGCCGTCGCCGGGCAGGTGGTTGCTGCCGATGAGCTCGAGGGTCTTGCGGGAGATCACCCGGCGCCCGTCGAGCTCGCCGCCGTTGGCCAGCATGGCGACGAAGCGCAGGTAGTCGCCGGTGGTGCCGACCAGGCCCCCGCCCCCGTTGAGCAGCTTCGGCTCCCGCCGGTACGAGCTGCGCTCCGGGTCGTCGACCAGCACGAGCTCCTTGCGGGCGTTGCGGCCGTAGCAGGCGGCGAAGCGGTCGAGGTCGCCCTCCGGCACGAAGAAGCCGGTGTCGACCATGCCGAGCGGCTCGAACAGCGCCGTGCGGAGGTACTCGTCGAAGCGCATGCCCGACATGACCTCGACCAGGCGGGCGCCGACGTCCATCCCGAAGGAGTAGAGCCAGTGGGTGCCGGGCTGGAACCGCAGCGGCCAGCCGCCGATGGCCTGGCACAGGGACTCGAGGTCGTGCTGGCCGAGGAAGCCCCGATCGGACACGAGGTCGAGGTCCCGGTTCTCCGGTCCGTAGCCGATGCCAGAGGTGTGGGTCAGCACGTCGCGGACGGTGGGCGGGCGGTGGGCGGGGACGATGCGAGCGCCGCCGTCGGGGTCGGCTTCGCGCACCTGCATGTCGCGCCACTCGGGGATCCAGCGGTGGACCGGGTCGTCGAGCTGGAACAGCCCCCGCTCGTACAGGGTCATGAGGGCCACGCCGGTGATCGGCTTGGTCATGGAGTACCAGCGCCAGATCGTGTCCTCGGTGACGGGCCGGTCCCGTTCCCGGTCGCGCTGGCCGAAGGACTCGAAGTAGCCGAGCGCCCCGTGGCGGAGCACGGCCACCTGGGCACCGGCGATCTTGCCCGGCCCGAGGTAGGCGCGCTCGAGGTGCTCGGCGATGCGGCCCAGGCGCGTCGCGTCCAGACCGGCGCCGTCGGCGTCCACCTTCATGTGCATCCCCTTGGTCGTCCCGAACGGTGGGGACACCGTAGACGCGTTCTTGACCCGCAGGTCAGGATCGCTCAGACGTCGCGGAGGTGGGCCACCTCGTTCAGCGCGACCACCATCCGGTGGCCGCGGCGCGACGCCCGGATCCGGCTGATGCTCGTGTAGCCCGGCTCGAAGAACAGCAGCTCGTCGATGCCGAGCACGTGGGCGATGTAGGCGTTGATGACCCCGCCGTGGCAGACGATCGCCGCGGTGGCGCCGGCGTTGGCGGCGATGATCCCCTCGACCGCCTCGACCACCGTGGCCTGGAACTGCTCGGGCGTGAGGTCGCCGCCGCTGAAGTAGCCGCCGTCGACGATCTCCTGCCAGCGGGGGTCGCCCGCCGCCTTCAGCTCCTCCATGGGCACGTAGGAGTCGGCGTCCCTGTCGAACTCGGCGACACCGTCGTGGACCACGGCATCGAGTCCCCGGGCCGTCGCCAGGGGTGCCGCGGTCTCCCGGGCCCGCGCCATCGGGCTCACGACGAGGGCGTCGAGGGGCTCGGGGGCCAGCCAGCGCCCG
>CAZCJT010000606.1:0-1977 GCA_964498565.1 uncultured Acidimicrobiaceae bacterium | reverse complement strand
GTGGTGGCGTCCCCTGCCATCGCCGTGGCCGTGGTGGGGTTCCTGGTGATCGGGCTCGGCGTGTCGGTCCTGTTCCCCGCCCTCTACCTGTCGGCGGCGGACCGGGAGGGCATCCCGGCCGGGCTCGGGCTGGGGGTGATGTCCACGGGCGCCCGCCTCGGCTTCCTCCTGTCGCCCCCGCTGGTCGGTGCCGTCGCCGACGCCACCTCGCTGCGGCTCTCGCTCGGCCTCACCGTCGGGACGGCGGCGGCGGCCGCCCTGGTGCTCGAGGCCGCCCTCAGCCGAGCAGGTCGGCCAGCGACCTGATGTGCGGGTGATCGGTGCCCGGGCAGAGCGCTCTCCGCCGCGGCGTCACGGTGGCCGAGGTGGTAGATGAACGCGGCGACGTAGGTGTCGAAGGTCTCGGCGGGGGACTGGGCCGCGTCCACCGCGTGCATGGCCAGGTGGTGGGCGTCCCAGAACGACGACGGGTCGCACGGCAGCCCGGCCGCCCGGAGGGCCTCCTCGAGGCGCCGGTGATCGGGGACGAGGAACACGCCACCGACGTCGAGGGTGAGGGCGTCGAAGTCGGGCAGCTCGCTCACGTGGGGTCGGTGGGGGCGGGGTCGTCGACCGCCGGCTCCGCCGGCTCGTCGTCCAAGCCGTCGACGCGACGTCGGGCGAGGGCCAGGAGCCCGGCGAAGACCAGCAGCGGGGCGAGGACGAAGAGGATCTCGTCCCACCCACCCTGGTGGGCCAGCACCCGCACCGCTGCCATCGTCGTCACGCCGGCACGGTAGGGGTGGCCGGGCGGCGTGCTCCACTCACGACGTCAGGCGCCGTCCAGCGCCGCGCCGGCGACCAGGGGCAGGACGCGGTAGGGGATCTGCTCGGTGAGCGCGATCTGGGTGGTGGTGCGCTCGATGCCGCCGGTGGACAGCATCCGGGCGATGAGTGGCTGCAGGTCGGCGTTGGTGGGGGCCACCACCCGGCACAGCAGGTCGCCGGGGCCGGTGGTGGTGTGGACCTCGAGCACCTCGGGCAGGGTCGACAGGTGGGCCACGACGGTCTCGAGCGCACCCTGGGAGATCTCGAGCGTGACGAAGGCGACCACGCCGTAGCCGATGGAGCGCAGGTCGATGTCCGGGCCGTAGCCGGTGATGACGCCCCGCTGCTGGAGCTTCTCCATTCGGGCCTGCACGGTGCCTCGAGCCACCGCGAGCTTGCGGGCGAGCTCCATGACCCCCGCGCGGGGGTGCTCGGCCAGGCACAGCAGGAGTCGTCGATCCAGGTGGTCGAGGGCGGCCGGCACGGATCGGCGGTCTACCACAGCGGCTCCGGGACGGCCGATCGACGATGTGGCCGCCCCCACCCCCGCTGCTACAGTGCCCGCTCCCGAGGGCCGTTAGCTCAGTTGGCTAGAGCACCTGCATGACGCGCAGGGGGTCGGGGGTTCGAATCCCTCACGGCCCACTCGGAACGCCCAGGTTGACGGCCTGGGCGTTGTCGCGTCTGCGGTCGGACACGGCCGAGGGAGCCAAAAGGGGCTCTCCTGACCCCGATGTGGGTGGGATGAGAGCGGAAGCCCTTGTTGTAGCTGGGTGATCGGGGCGGTGGTGACTATCCGCGCAACGCGCACGGGCTGAGACCAGGGTTCTCGGGTCTTCTACAACCGAGTTCCTGGAGGTCCCGCGCCCGTGCGCGTCACAACAGCATTCAAGCGCCTCTTGCGCCTCGACGGCGTCAACGTCACCCACGTCGAGTTCGCAGCCACGATCGTGCGGGTCACCGTGGCGTTGCGTCGACGCCGACTCCTCTGTCCGCACTGCGGCTACAAGACGTCAGCTCGCTACGACACCCGGCCGGTGCCATCGACGTGGCGGCACCTCGACCTGGGCGTGTGGCGAGTCGAGTTGCGAGCCAGCCTGCGCCGGCTGGCGTGCCCGACCCACGGTGTCGTCGTCGAGGGCGTGCCCTTCGCCCGCCACGGTGCACACA
>CAZCJT010000605.1:0-1992 GCA_964498565.1 uncultured Acidimicrobiaceae bacterium | reverse complement strand
CGGGCCTCGCGCGCCTTGGCCTCGGCGAGCGCCTGGCGGCGGGCCTCGGCCTGCTCCTGGGCGATCTTGTCCTCGTCGAGGAGGCCGCGGCTGGCCTGCACCTGGTTGCGGTTGGAGGCGATGAAGCGGCCCTCGGCGACGGCGTCGGCGATGACCCGGCACATCAGCGTGCCGGAGCGGATGGCGTCGTCGTTGCCCGGGATCACGAACTGGACGCTGTCGGGGTCGCAGTTGGTGTCGACCACGGCCACGATGGGGATGCCGAGCTTGTTCGCCTCGGTGACGGCGATGGCTTCCTTCTTCGTGTCCAGGATGAACACGGCGTCGGGCTGGCGCTCCATGTTGCGGATGCCGGAGAGGTACTTCTCGAGCTTGTCCAGCTCCCGCGACTTGCTGAGCGCCTCCCGCTTGGGCATGGCGTCGAACTCGCCGGACGTCTTCATGCGCTGGTACTCGGCCATCTTGGCCACGCGCTTGTTCATGGTCTGGTAGTTCGTGAGCATGCCGCCGAGCCAGCGGTGGTTCACGTACGGCATCCCGCACTTCTCGGCGTAGGACTGCACGGCGTCCTGGGCCTGGCGCTTGGTGCCGACGAACAGGATCGTGCCGCCACCGGCGACGAGGTCGCGCACGAAGGCATAGGCGGTCTCGATCCGCTGGAGCGTCTGGTCCAGGTCGATGATGTAGATGCCGTTGCGCTCGCCGAAGATGAAGCGCTTCATCTTCGGGTTCCAGCGACGGGTCTGGTGACCGAAGTGGACTCCGGCCTCCAACAGCTGCTTCATGGTGACGACGGCCACCGGCTTCTCCTCGCGTTGCCCCTCGGTTGCACTGCGACCGGGCCGGCGCTGGCCCCGGGACGGGGTTCGCGACCGTGGGGTGACCCGATCGGTGTGTGTGGATGCGACCGGCACGGGTGTGCAGGCCGACAGGCCAGTGTAGGGAGCCGGGGCGGCCCCAGGAAACTCCGCACCGCCTCAGCTGGGCAGCAGCGTGCCGAGGCCGACACCGTCGGTGAGCACGGACACCGCCTCGGGGACGACCGCGTCCTGCACGGCGTCCAGGAGACCCTGGCACGACGGGGGGAGCCCGGCCAGCCCCAGCTGGAGCTCGCGCGTCGTGTCGGTGTGCCCGGGCAGGTCGGCGTGGGCACTCGGCCCGGTGAGGTCGGTGATGGCGGCGGGGCGGCCCCGCACGTCGGCCTTGTCGGCGGTGACGACCAGGTCGCCGCGGGCGGCGATGGTGCGGAGCTCGACCCCGTCGGGCACGCCCTCGGTGCGCAGCCGGTCGATGAGCGACGATGTCTCGGCCATCTGGCGGACGCCCTCGCCGTAGGGATCGATCGGGATGTCGAGCAGCGCCCGGATGTGGGAGACGTCCTGGACGAACCCCTTCTCGGAGAGGACGGCCACGGTGGCCAGATCCGCGCCGCTGTGGGGGGTGCCGATGGTGGTGACCTGCCCGAGGACGTCGAGTCCGCCGGGGCGGGCGGCCAGCTCGAGCAGCGCCACCCGGGTGACGAGCCCGCCCATGCTGTGGGCGTAGACGTCGATGGGCACGCCCGGACGCGCCGCGGCCGCCTCCTCGATCAGCCGGGCCAGCTCCCTCCCCCGCTCGGCGATGTCGCCCAGGGTGTCCTCGGGGCGGTACGTCCCCTCCGGGATCCCCGCCAGCCCCGGGTGCAGGTCGCCCTGGGCCGGGGTTCGGCCCCCGCCGTAGCGGTAGCGGACCACGTCGGCCGGGTCGTAGCCGAGGGTGTCGAGGTCGACGTCGTCGATGGCACCGTGCTCGCTCGACGAGCCGAGGCCGGCGACGAGGAGGGCGACGCGCTCCCCCACCGGCGGGTCCGGGACCACCGACGACGGCGTGCACTCCTGGCGCAGGTGGAGGACGAGGGACTCGGCGATGTCGGCGGCGAAGGCCGACGGCGACATGGCGCGCCACGAGTGCAGGGCCGCCTCCGTCGCGCCGACGACCTTCGCGGCGATGGGC
>CAZCJT010000604.1:0-1993 GCA_964498565.1 uncultured Acidimicrobiaceae bacterium | reverse complement strand
TGGCCGTGAGGCGGTGCGGCCGCTCTGGTCGGCGCAGCCGTCGGACGACGTGGTCGACGGCGCAGCGGGCATCGGCGGTGCGCTCCTCGTCGACCACGACGAAGCGGACGGTGTCTCCAGGTGCGAGCTGGCCGAGCTTCCACCGCTCGGGCGCGACGACCGTGAGCGGGCAGGTGAAGCCGCCGAGGCTCGGGCCGTCGGGTCCGAGGACGACGGGTGTGTCGCCGGTGAAGTCGACCGCTCCGAACGCGTAGCCGTTGTCGTGGATGTTCGACGGGTGCAGACCGGCGTCGCCACCGTCGGGCCGGGCCCACCGCGGGGACGGTCCGGTGAGGCGCACGCCGGTGCGGGCGGCGTGAGCCTGCACGATCCACGTCGCCGACAGCAGCTCGTCGAGACCGTCGGCCGTGAAGAAGTCGGGGGCGGCGTGGGGCCCTTCCATGACGCCGAGCTGCCAGCACGACGTGAGGGCGGGCCAGCACGACGGCGGCAACGGGGAGGGCTGCAGCGGTGCCACCGACATGCCGATCTTCAGCTCGTCACCGTCGACGAGGGCCCGGCCGCCGTGCCCACCGAAGCCGCCGAGGGTGAAGGTGGCCCGGCTGCCGAGGACATCGGGGACGTCGATGCCGCCGCGGACGGCGACGTAGGTACGCATGCCGGGTCCCACCACGCCGCCCAGCTCGAGGACGCCGCCGGCGGCGACGGAGATGGGCGACCAGCACGGCATGGGACGGCCGTCCAGACGCGCACCCATGTCGGCGCCCCCGAGGCAGACGGTGGCCGGTTCGGTGAAGCGCAACGTCGGCCCGCCGACCGTGCACTCGAAGCCGGCCGCGTCGGGCTGGTTGCCCACGATGCGGTTGGCCAGCCGCAGTGACCGATCGTCCATGGCCCCGCTCGGCGGCACGCCCACCATCCAGTAGCCGAGCCGACCGGGCGCGTCCTGGACCGTGGTGAACATGCCGCCGGCGACGACGTCGATCGCTCCGCTTGCTCCGGGCCAGCTCATGCGTCGGCCCTCCACGCCCGCCAGCCGCCCCAGGCGGTGATGTCCGGCGCGTGAGCCGCGACGAGTGCGTCGCACAGGAAGCCGGGAACGGTGCTGCCGTCGGCGAGGTGCAGCGGGCCGATGGCGAGGGGCGACGGGACCTCGGCCACGAAGCGACCGAAGCCGGCGGCGGGCAGCGACCACACCTCGGCCTCGACCGCACCGCCGCCCTCGCCGATGTGCACCAGGCCCGGCTTCGGGACGTCGCCGGGCAGGGCGACCAAGCGGTAGCGGGCGGCGGTGGTGGTGCGCCGCGCCAGCGTCGCGCCGCGATCGGTCAGCTGGCTGTTGAGCGGCTCGCCGTCGAGGTGGGCACCGACGACCGCAACCTGCAGCAGGTCGTCGTCGGCCTCGTCGATCGTGGCGATGCCCGTCTCGTCCTCCCCCAGGATGCGGGCCGCTGCCGCCCAGATGGCTGCGTCCGCCCACGCCGGCCCGAGCAGCTGGATACCGAACGGCAAGCCGTCGGTGGTGGGCATCGGGATGGCGGCGGCGCACCAGTCGACGAGGTTGCAGCCGCTCACGAACCGGCCGAGCCGGCCGTTCACGCCGATCGGATCCGCATCGACGTCGGCGATCGTCGGGTGGAACGGTGCGGTCGGCAGCAGCACCGCGTCGACCGACGCCCACACCTGGGCGGCCTGGACCTCGAGGTCGCGCCGGCGCATGCGGTCGGTGGCCAGCTCGACGGCGGACCGCCGCGACCCGCGGCCGACGATCGCCTCGACGCTCGGATCGGCGTCGACGCCGAGTGCGTGCCCGAAGGCGGCGGTCCGCTCGGCGACGAAGGCCCCGCCGTACAGCAGCGAGCCGGCCTCGAGGTACGCGTCGAGCTCGACCTCGACCAGGTCGAAGCCACGGCAGGCGACGAAATCCCGAGCCCGACGCAGCTCGTGGAGCGTGCGGTCGTCGCAGCCGTCGAGCACGGCCGCCGACGGCACG
>CAZCJT010000603.1:0-1995 GCA_964498565.1 uncultured Acidimicrobiaceae bacterium | reverse complement strand
CACGGTGGTGGTCGCCGCGCCGCCCGGCGAGCTGCACGGCATCCCCCTCGAGATGGCCGCCGCCGTCCTGCGCGAGGACGGCTGGTCGGTGCAGATGCTGGGGCGCGACATGCCGGCCGACGCGCTGCTCGACTTCGTCGAGGCCGTGGCGCCGGACCTGGTGGTGCTCACCTTCACCACGCCGGATCGGGCCGGTGCGGCCGAGGAGATCGCTCGCCGGCTCACCGCATCCCGACACGACGTGCTGGTGGGCGAACCGGGCCGCACCCTCGCCCAGCTGGTGGAGGCGGCCCGCACCGTGCGGGCCGAGCAGCGCCGCCTCCTCGCCGGCCGGCGCAGGCACGAGCCTCAGTAGGCGGCGCCGAGGGGCCGGTCGTGCCACCACCTGGTGGCGAGCACGATCGTGAGCACCATGGCCCACACGGTGGCCTCGGGCCCCGCCGGCAGCCCCCACGCCGGCTGCCACTCGAGCACCCAGCCGAGCCAGGCGGTGGGGAGCAGCACGGCGATGGCGGCCCCCTGACCCAGACGGGCGGAGCGGGTGACGGTCAGCGTGAGGACGCCAGCGCCGAGCGTCGCGAACAGGAACCACGGGTGGTGGGCGGCGAGCAGGGCGCCTGCCGGCACGAGGCCGGGTCCGCCGTGGAACCGCCGCGACACAGGGGCGCAGATCCCGACGACGACGGCGAGGCCGGTCCACAGGGCCACGGACTGCCACGCCGAGAGGACCTGGTTGGAGAAGTACCCGATGCGGGAGAAGCCGCTGCCGGGTGACACCGACTGGATGGCCCACCACGCCGCGGTGCTCACGGCGAGCGTGGCCAGCGCCTCGAGCAGGAGGTCGCCCGGCCGGGGCCGGGCCTCGTCGTGGCGGGTCAGCAGGTGGGCGACGAGGGCCCCGACCAGGTAACCGGACAGGACCATCGGCCCCGACAGCAGCGCGACCGCCGAGAGGCTGCGCACGTCAGCGCAGGGCGCCGAGGACGGCGAGGACCTCGGCCCGGTCCTTGGTGCGGCGCATCGGCGGCAGACCCCGGATGAGGTCCCAGCGGTACCGGGCGGTGGCCAGGCGGGGGTCGAGCACGGCGACGACGCCGGTGTCCTCGGCGGTGCGGATGAGCCGGCCCGCGCCCTGGGCCAGCAGGGTGATGGCCCGCGGGAGGTCGATGAGCTCGAAGGCCCGGGGGCCGACCTGCTCCCGCCGGGCCTCGAGCAGGGGGTCGTCGGGGCGGGCGAAGGGGAGCTTGTCGATGATCACGCACGACAGGGACGGGCCGGGGATGTCGACGCCCTCCCAGAAGGACATGGTGGCGAACAGGCTCGTGGCCGGCTGGTCGGTGAAGGCCGACAGCAGCGCCGGCTTGGGTTGCTCGCCCTGGGCCAGCACGGGCGTGGCGAGTCGGGGGCGCAGGGCCTCGACGGCGGCCTGCATGGCCCGCCAGGAGGTGAACAGCGCCATGGTGCGACCCCCGGCGGCCTCGATGAGGGCGGCGATCTCGTCGTGGACGGCATCGGCCCGGTCCTGGCGGGGGTCGGGCAGGTGGGTGGCGCAGTACAGGAGCGCGTTGGCCTCGTAGTCGAAGGGGCTGCCGACGTCGAGCTCGGTGGTGGCACCCTTCGGGAGGCCGAGACGGGTGGGCAGGCGGGGCGGGATGGTGGCAGAGCACAGCACCGCGGTGGTCTCGCGCCACAGCAGCTCCTCGAGGATCCCGGCGACGTCGATGGGGGCGATCCGCAGCTTGGCCGAGCCCGGGCGACCCTCGACCCAGGCCACGCTCCCGGTGGGCACGACGCTGGCTCGCAGGATCGCCTCGGACAGGCCGAGCAGCTGCTGGCTGGCCCGGTTGCGCCGGGCCACGACGTCGACGTTGCCCTCCGGAACGCCCTTCAGCGCGGCGCTGGCCGCGTCGAGCTTGGTCCGGAGCTGGGTGAGCAGCTCGACCAGGCGGCCCGGCGGCGGGTCGAGGCGCTCGCCGACGAGGCCGTCGAGCAGGT
>CAZCJT010000602.1:0-2000 GCA_964498565.1 uncultured Acidimicrobiaceae bacterium | reverse complement strand
GGGCCCGGGCCCACCTCGGTGGCATGGTGCCCGTACCCGACCCGGTGATCGACCGCCTCCGCAAGACCGGAGCCGGCGTCTCCACCGACGCGGCCGTGCGGGCCGAGGCGAGCCGCGACTGGTGGCCCGCCGCCATGATCTGGGCCACCGAGGGGGAGGTGCCCGGGCTCGCCGGCGTGGTGGTCTCCCCCACCTCCCCCGACCAGGTCGCCGCCGTGCTGCGCCTCTGCAACGCGGCACGCGTGCCCGTCACTGCCGCCGGCGGCCGGTCGGGTGTGTGCGGCGCCTCCGTCCCGGTCTTCGGCGGGGTCGTCCTCGACACCACCGGCATGTCCGGCATCGTCTCCGTCGACGAGGAGTCGCTCGTCCTCGACGTGGCGCCGGGGACCTTCGGCGACCACCTCGAGGCCGACCTCCGGGCCCGTGGCCTCACCGTCGGGCACTGGCCGCAGTCGGTGGCCCTGTCCACGGTCGGCGGTTGGGTTGCGTGCCGGGGAGCGGGCCAGCTGTCCAACCGCTACGGCAAGATCGAGGACATGGTGGTCGGGCTCGACGTCGTCCTGGCCGACGGCACCCCCGTCACCACCGGCGGCGGGCCCCGCTCGGCGGTGGGACCCGACCTCACCCAGCTGTTCGTCGGCTCCGAGGGCACCCTCGGCGTCATCACCGGCATCCGCCTCCGGCTCCACCCCGCGCCACGGACCCAGCGCGAGGCCGCCTACGCGTTCGACACCTTCTCGGCGGCCAACGAGGCCTGCCGGCGCATCGTGCAGCGGGGCCTGCCCCCCGCCGTCCTCCGGGTCTACGACGCCACGGAGGCCGACCGCAGCTACCAGACCGGTGACCGTGCGGTGCTGCTGGTCATGGACGAGGGCGATCCCGCGGTGGTCGACGCGGCCATGGCCATCACCGCCGAGGTGTGCAGCACGGCCGAGGTGCTCGACGACGGCCTCGTCGGCCGCTGGCTGTCGCACCGCAACGACGTCTCGGCGCTCGAGGCGCTGATCGGCAAGGGGTACGTGGTCGACACCATGGAGATCTCGGCGCCGTGGTCCCGCCTCGACGCCATCTACGCCGCCGCCACCGACGCGCTCCGTTCGGTACCGGGGGTGCTCGCCGCCAGCGCCCACCAGTCCCACGCGTACCCCGACGGCGCCTGCCTCTACTTCAGCTTCGCCGCCAAGGTCGGCGAGGACGGCGGCGGCACGGCCGCGCGGGACCGCACCTACGCCCAGCTGTGGGACGCCGGGCAGCGGGCGGTGCTCCAGGCCGGCGGCACCCTCAGCCACCACCACGGCGTGGGCCTGAACCGCAGCCGCTTCACGGCCGAGGCGCTCGGCGCCGGCCACGGCGTTCTCCAGGCCATGAAGGACGCGCTCGACCCGAACGGGATCCTCAACCCGGGCAAGCTCGGCCTGCGGTCGCCCTTCGGCGAGGTCGCCTACCCGTGATGGGCGACCTGGTCCACCCCCGCGCCGTCGCGGTCGGGGCCGGCGTCGCGCTCGCCATCTGCGTGCCGGCCGCCATCCTGGCCCAGGTCCTCGACGAGGCCGGCACCGTCGACGACGACTCGTCCTGGCTCCTGGTCCTGTTCGGGGTGATCCTGGTCGGGATGGCCGCCGGCGGGTTCGTCGCCGCCAACCGCCGCCTGGATGCGCCGCTGTCCAACGGGGCCGTGGCTGCGCTCGCCGCCTACCTGCTGGTCCAGACCATCGGCGCCATCCGTCTGCTCGCCTCGGGTGACGAGGTCACGTGGGTCGCCATCCCGTTCTTCGCGCTCCTGTCCGCCGCCGCCGGCATGACCGGTGGCCTGGTCGCCGACCACCGGGCTCGGCACCCACGATGACGGTCCTGGTCATCGACGCCGGCACGTCGGGCGTGCGCTCCGTCGCGGTGCGGGCCGACGGCTCCGTGGCGGCCGAGGTCCACGTCGAGGTCCTGCCGTCCTCCCCGGCACCGGGGCTGGTCGAGATGGATGCCGCCGCCACCGCCGAGGCCGC
>CAZCJT010000601.1:0-2001 GCA_964498565.1 uncultured Acidimicrobiaceae bacterium | reverse complement strand
CGCCGTGCTCGCGATCCACGGCAACGGCGACGACTGGGGCACCACCGTGCTCGCCGGCTGGTACCACGACGCCGTGTACGACCCCCGGGCGGGCGCCGGCGCCAACGAGGGCGCGTCGGCCGTCCTCGCCCGCCGGGCGCTGGAGTCCATGGGCGCATCGCTCAGCGCCACGGGTGAGGTCTGCCGCCTCATCTGCCTGACGACCGACCACGATCCCCGGCCCGGCGACCGCAACGGCGCCCTGCTCGCCGACGCCGACCTGGCCGTGCTGGCCAGCGACGAGGAGGGCTACCACGCCTACGCCACGGCGGTGCGGGCCGAGTACGCCCACGTCGACGACGACGCCTGGCGCATCGGGCGCCGTGCGGTGCTGCGCTCGTTCCTCGACCGCCCGCAGATCTTCCGGACCATCGTCGGGCGCGAGCGCTGGGAGGCCCGGGCCCGCATCAACATCTCCTCGGAGCTGGCCTCCCTCGGCTGATCCCCCCGGGTCTGGCTCGCGGGCCCACGGGGCATGTTCCGAGCCCCGCCGCAGGAGGCGGGCCAACCCCTGGAGGTGCCTCATGGGTCCCGGTGGAGCGGTGCTGCTGGCCACGATCGTCGGCACGGTCGCCGTCGTCGTCTTCCTGCTGGCGGCCATGGCGAGGCACATCCGTGACGAGCGGGAGGCGCACCGCTCGATCTGGCGGGAGTTCGGTCTCGGACTGATCCTGATGATTCTCTTCTTCGTCACGTGGATCGGCCAGGGCGTCACGCAGTGGCAGGTGCACACCGACGAGCAGCGCAGCCACGGCGACGAACCAGACCTCGCCGACTTCGCCGCCGAGTTCGGGCAGTCCACCCTCGAGAACTGGCAGTCCGAGTTCCTGCAGCTGTTCTCCTTCGTCACGCTCGCCGCCCTCTACGTCCACAAGGGCAGCGCCGAGTCCAAGGACGGGGAGGAGAAGCTCGAGGCGGCCCTGCGCCGCATCGAGGAGCACCTCGGGACGCTGCCCCCGACGGCCCCGACCGAGCCGGGCAACGAGTGGCAGCTCCCCCACACGCCGCTCGAGGCCCACGACGCCGTGCGCGCCGCTCGCCCGCCGTCACCGCTTTCGGAGTCCAGCCTCCCGTAGCCGGCGCACCAGCACCCGCGCGTCCACCGCCTGGGCGCCGAGGGCGATGGCGTCGTCCCGGATGTGGGCCGGCACGTCGTAGTGGTCGCCCTGGAAGGCACGCCGGGGGATCCCGAGCCGGCCGGCGAACTCGTGCAGCTCGTCGTAGGACTCGTCCGACACGAGGTGGGCCCAGCGCATGCCCCGCCACGGCCAGATCGCCTGGTCGACGAGGATCACGGAACCAGCATCGCGGTGCGGTCAGGCCGGCTCGTCGGGCGTGAAGTCGGGATCGGCGGGGTGCGGCGCCCGGTGTCGACGGCGGGCGGCCTCCTCGGCCAGCGACACGACCTCACGCAGCGGGCGGCCGGTGCGCTTGGCGACCTCGGCGGCGTCGTCGTGCTCGACCTTCGTGCGGGCCGGCGTGACCTTGATGCGCACGGGGTGGCCGTCGACGTCGACGGAGTCGAAGTTGCGGGCGGTGGGCCAGCGGTCGAGGGGGCGGGAGCGCACGCCGAGCGAGCCGGTCTCGGTGGTGAGCACCGTGCTGAGCGCCGGGACCAGCGCCTGGTCGGCGAGGACGGTCACCACGTGGCCGGGACGCCCCTTCTTCATGATGATGGGCGTGAGCCAGGCATCGGCCGCCCCGGCGTCCATCAGCTGGGCGAGGGCATGGGCCAGCTGCTCGCCGGTGGCGTCGTCGACGTTGACGGCCAGCTCGACCATGGGCTGGCCGTCGCCCGTGCCGGTCGGGTCGGCGACGGTGGCGTCACCGACGACGAGCTGCACGGCGTTCACGCGCTCGGACAGCTCCCGGGCGCCGGCCCCGTAGCCGGATCCGATGATCGTCATCGCCGGCAGCGGGCCCCAGCCCGAGACCAGCGCCCGCAGCAGGGCGGCGCCCGTC
>CAZCJT010000600.1:0-2003 GCA_964498565.1 uncultured Acidimicrobiaceae bacterium | reverse complement strand
GGTCGGGCTCGGCGAGCAGGGCTGCGAGCGGCGCCGCGCCCGCCCCCTCGCTGACCATCTTCTCGATCTCGAGGAACCAGATCACGGCCTCCTCGATGAGCCGCTCCGGCACGGTGACGATGTCGTCGGCCAGCGCCGAGATGATCTGCGACGTCAACCGCCCGGGCGTCTTCACCGCGATGCCTTCGGCGATGGTGGGGCCCCACGTGGGGTCGGGCGGCGCCGCGCGGCGGCCGGTGGCCGTGAGCATGGCCGGGTGCAGCTCGGACTGGACGCCGATCAGCTCGATGCCGGGTGCGAGGGCGCGGGCCGCCACGCACGAGCCGGCGAACAGGCCACCCCCGCCCACAGGCACGATGAGGGCGTCGAGCTCGGGGCCGTCCTCGATCAGCTCGACGACGCACGTGGCCTGGCCGGCGATGATGGCCGGGTCGTCGTAGGGCGCGATGAAGGTGGCGGCCTGCTCGGCCACGAGCTGCATCGCCACGTCCTTGGCGTCGTCGAGGTTGGCCCCGGCCACCATGACCGTGGCGCCGTTGTCCTCGGTGGCCGTGATCTTGTTGGCCGGCGTCCCGACCGGCATGACGATGGTGGACGGGATGCCGAGCAGCGTGGCGTGGTGCGCGACGGCCTGGGCGTGGTTGCCGGCCGACATGGCCACGACGCCGGCCCGGGCCCGGCCCGGGTCCAGCCGCAACAGGAAGTTGCGGGCCCCTCGCTCCTTGAACGACGCCGTGTACTGGAGGTTCTCGAACTTCACCCACACGTCGGCGCCGGTGATGGCCGAGAGCGTGTGCGAGCGGGCCATCGGCGTGCGGACGACGGCGCCGGCGATCGCGGCGTGCGCGGCGCGCACGTCCTCGAAGGTGACCGGTAGCCGTCCTTGGTGCACCGGGGCATGGTGTCACGATGCGAGGTCGGGCGACGGCCGGTCGGACCTAGGCTCTGGCCATGGCCGAGTACAGCACGCCCGAGTGGCATCCGGCGTTCGAGGAGTACTGCGAGGCGATCTGGGAGCTGGCCGAGGACGACATCGCCGTCATCCAGGCCCGCATCGCCGAGCGCCTCGAGGTCTCGCGCCCCGCGGTGTCCGAGATGATCCGCAAGCTCGACACCGAGGGCCTCGTCGCCACCGAGGGCGGCAAGATCGGCCTGACCCCGGCCGGACGCAACCTGGCCGAGCGCGTCGTGCGCCGCCACCGCCTGGCCGAGCGGTTCATCACCGACATCCTCGGCCTGTCGTGGGCGGTCGCCCACCAGGAGGCCGGTCGCTGGGAGCACGTCATGTCCGCCGAGATCGAGCAGGCGATGGACGCCCTCCTCGGCTCGCCCACCACCTGCCCGCACGGCAACCCCATCCCCGGGTCGATGTACGACGAGCCCGACACCGCACCCCTGGCCACCATCGGCGTCGGCGCCCGCTTCGTCGTGAACCGGATCCCCGAGGAGCTCGAGTTCACCCCCGGCCTGCTCGACTTCCTGGAGGATGCCTCGGTCACGCCCGGCACCACCGGGATGGTCACCGCGCTGTCACCCGACGGCACGACCACCATCGAGATCGACGGCCACACCGTCGGCATCGGCGCCTTCGCCAGCGAGCGCATCCTCGTCAGCGCCGCCTGACCGCCTGGCTGGGGCGTCGTCGCCCGCGACGGTGACCTCCCCGCCGGCGGACGTCAGTCGTCGACCACGTGGTCGCGGAACGACTCCCGCGCCTCGGCCCAGGCGGCGGCGTCGAAGGTCCCGTCGGGCCGCACGCAGCGCGCCGACGCCACGCCCATCTCCAGCACGTGGTGCGTGTTGTCCGGCGTGGCCAGCCCCTGCCGACCCAGCACCGTGACGCGAGACGACAGCGTCAGGGCCCGCTCGGCCCGGGCGAGCGCAGCGAGGGACCCGGGCGTCAGCACCGGGTAGACCGACGGCAGGCGCTCGACGTGGACGGCCACGTGTCGGGGGTCGGGCAGCCCGCTGCGCACCAGGTCGTCAGCCACCCGGGCGCCGAG
>CAZCJT010000599.1:0-2012 GCA_964498565.1 uncultured Acidimicrobiaceae bacterium | reverse complement strand
CGGAGCCTCGCGGCCCTCGGCGCCGAGGTCGTCGTCCACACCCGGCGGGACGATCCGGCCCTGCCCCGGCGGGTCCCGTTCGCGCCCGGCGTCACCGTCGACCACGTCGATGCCGGCCCTCCCGAACCGCTGTCCAAGGACCTGTTGGTCGGCTGGATGGATGCCTTCGCCGACGACCTCGTCCAGCAGTGGCGCCACGACCGCCCCGACGTCGCCCACGCCCACTTCTGGATGTCGGGTATGGCGGCGGTCTCCGCCGGTGACCGCACCGGCGTCCCGGTTGCGCTCACCTACCACGCGCTCGGTGCCGAGAAGCGCCGGCACCAGGGCGACGACGACACCAGCCCAGCCGGGCGCATCGCCGTGGAGGCGTGGCTGGCCAGGGCCGTGGACCGGGTGGTGGCCACCACCACCCACGAGGCCCGAGCCGTGCGGGCCATGGGCGCCCGCGTCGACGACATCACCGTCGTCCCGTGCGGCGTGGACCTGGCTCGCTTCACGGCTGCGGGACCGGCCGTCGAGCGGGGCGCTCGCACCCGGATCGTGTGCGTCAGCCGCCTGGTGCGCCGCAAAGGCATCGCCGACGTGATCCGCGCCCTGGTCGACCTCCCCGATGCCGAGCTCGTGGTGGCCGGCGGCCCGCCGGAGGCGATGCTGCACGAGGACGAGGAGGCCGGCGCCCTCCTGGCGGTGGCCGAGGAGTGCGGCGTCAGCGACCGCGTCCGCCTGCTCGGTTCGCTCGACCGCGACGCCGTACCGGAGCTGCTGCGGTCCGCCGACGTGGTGTGCTGCTGCCCCTGGTACGAGCCCTTCGGCCTGGTGGCGGTCGAGGCCATGGCGTGCGGGGTACCGGTCGTCGCCTCCCGCGTCGGCGGACTGGCCGAGACGGTCGTGGACGGTCAGACGGGCGTGCTCGTGCCGGCCAAGCAGCCGGAGGCCATCGCCGAGGCGATCCGCACGGTCACCGCAGAGGGACCCCGCCACGACCGCATGGCCGAGGCGGCGCGTTGCCGCGCGGAGGCCTACGGCTGGGATCGGATCGGCCAACGCACCCTGCGGGCCTACGCGGTGCTGGCCCGGGACGGGAGGCGGCCGACCACCGAGGAGGCACCGCCCTGGTACCCCGTCCCCGCCGACGAGCTGGTCGGAGGCAAGCCATGAGCACCCTGGACCACCACGTCGCCGAGCTCCAGCGGGCGCTCCACTCCATCCACTCCCAGCTGCCCCGGATCGAGCAGTGGGGTGGCCTCGTCGCCTCGCGCCTGCTCGCTGGCGGACGCCTGCTGGCCGCTGGCAACGGCGGGAGCGCCGCCCAGGCGCAGCACCTCACGGCGGAGCTGGTCGGCCGCTACCACCGTGAGCGCCGGCCGCTGTCCGCCATCGCGCTGCACGCCGAGACCTCGGCGCTCACCGCCATCGTGAACGACTACGGACCGAACGAGGCGTTCGCCCGCCAGGTCCGCGCCCACGGGCGGTCGGGGGACGTGCTCGTCGCCCTCTCCACCTCGCCGGAGCCCGAACGTGATCGCCGCCGCGGACGCGGCCACGGACCTGGGCATCGCCGTGCTGGCGCTCACCGGTGCGGCGCCGAACCCGCTGGCGGAGGTCGCCACGGATGCGCTGACCATCGAGGGACCCACCCCCACCGTGCAGGAGGTCCACCTCCTCGCCATCCACCTCCTCTGCGAGGCCGTCGACGAGGTGGTCCTCGGAGCCGACGCGCCGATCGACCACGGTGCCGTCCTCGACCTCGAGCCCGACTGGAGCCTGCACTGATGCGTGGCCGCCGAAAGAAGATCTGCGTGGTCGGTGACCTCCTGGCCGACTCCGACGTGCAGGGCGAGGCCGACCGCCTGTCGCCGGAGGCCCCCGTCCCGGTGGTGGACGAACGAGACGTCGTGCACCGGGCCGGTGGCGCCGGGCTGGCCGCCACCATGGCGGCCCGGCACCACGTCGACGTCGTCCTGGTGGCCGCGCTGGCTCGTGACCCGGCCGGTGAGCGGCTCCGCGAG
>CAZCJT010000598.1:0-2012 GCA_964498565.1 uncultured Acidimicrobiaceae bacterium | reverse complement strand
GGCGTGACCGCCGGCCTGGTCGGCCGCGGCACGCACCGCCTCCCGCTGGCCATCGCCGCAGCCGTCGTGGCCGTGCTGGGGATCTCGCTGCCGTACGGCCCGTCCTTCAAGGTCGTCTCGGTGGCCGGTGTCGTGGCCATGCCGGCGGCGGCCTACGCGTTCGGCCGCCTGGCGCGGCTCCCGCACCCCACGCCGGCGCTGCTGTCGGTGGCCACGCTCGCCTTCCTCTTCGACAAGTCCTTCACGATCTACGGCGGGAACATCGCCTCGACCATGGCCGGGGAGTTCGCCTTCTCGATCAGCTTGTCGATCGCGCTCGTGTACCTCGGCGTCCTCGTCCACGGCCTGCGCACGGGCACCCACCGGGCCACCGCCGCCGTGCTGCTCGCCCTGGTCGGGCTCTGCCACCTCATCCCCGCGTTCTTCGCCCTCGGGGCCACCGCGGTGCTGCTCGTCGTCCACCTGCTGGCCGAGCCGGCCCGCACCGGGGTGGAGGACCGCCGCACCACCCTCGTCGCCGGCGCCGCTGCCGTGGTCGTCGTCCTGGGCGGGGTCGTGGCACTCCTCGCCGACCTGGCCGAGACGGGACCGATCGTCGCCGTCACCGCCGTCCTCGTCGGGCTGGTGGCGCTGCTGGCGGTCACTCGCGACGGCGCCGAGCCGGTGGGCACCTTCGCCGAGCGGCCCCGCTTCGCCGTCGGACGCGTCTGGTGGCTCCTGAGCACCGGCGTGGTGGCCGCCCTGCTCGCCGCCTGGTGGGTGCTGCCGTTCTTCTGGCGCCGCGCCTACGTCAACGACATGGGCTGGGAGAAGATCGCGGTCCACCGGGAGGGTATCGCCCTCTGGACGTGGTTCACCGACGACGTGTGGCCCGAGCTGGTCCCCGGCGACCTGCGCCTGTTCGCCGCGCTGGCCCTGGTCGGCGCGGTGCTGTCCGTGGCGTTCCGCAGCCGGGTCGGCGTGGCCCTCGTCGTCGTCGCGCTCGGGCTGGCGCTCGCCTTCGTCTTCCTGCCCCAGGGCCGGCTGTGGAACGCACGCCTGCTGCCGTTCTGGTACCTGGTCGTGTACTGGCTCGCCGCCCTCGGCGTCGGCGAGATCGCCCGGGCCCTGGCCCAGGTGCTGGCCCCCGACCCCCGCCGACCGAAGCGCTGGGTCACCCTGGCCGCGGCCCCGCTCGCCCTGCTCCTCCTCGGCGGGTTCCTCGCCGGCCAGCTCCGCAACCTCCCGGGCGGCGCGCAGAACGCCGACGGCACCTACCGGCTCAACCGCTCCGTCGGCGTGCCGGGGGTCTTCTCGCTCGAGGTCCCCGATGCCCTCGGCATCGACGTCGGGGGCCGCAACTTCGTCACCGACTGGTCCCGCTGGAACTACAGCGGGTACGAGCGCAAGGAGGCCTACCCGGAGTACCGGGGGATCGTGTCGACGATGGCGGAGGTGGGGCAGGCCAACGGCTGCGGTCGCTCGCTGTGGGAGTACAGCGCCGACCTCAACGACTACGGCACGCCGATGGCGCTGATGCTCCTGCCCCACTGGACCGACGGCTGCATCGGCTCGATGGAGGGCCTGTACTTCGAGGCCTCCTCCACCACGCCGTTCCACTTCCTCATGCAATCCGAGCTGTCCCAGGCGCCGAGCCGGGCCCAGCGCGACATGCCGTACCGGGACCTCGACGTCGACGCCGGCGTCGAGCACATGCAGCTGATGGGCGTGCGCTACTACCTGGCCCGCACACCGGAGGCCCAGGAGGCCGCCGACGCCAACCCGGACCTGACCGAGATCGCGACCGACGGGCCGTGGGTCGTCTACGAGGTCGCGGACGCCGACCTGGTGGAGGCGCTGGATCACGAACCGGTCGTCACCACGGCGGCCGGGACCCAGGACGAGTGGCTGGGGTGCAAGGAGGGCGAGCCGCCCTGCCCCGGCGCGGCGCTCGAGTGGTTCCAGGACCGGTCGCGCTGGGACGTCGCGCTGGCGGCCGACGGGCCCGACGAGTGGCAGCGGCTCGAGCCGGG
>CAZCJT010000597.1:0-2014 GCA_964498565.1 uncultured Acidimicrobiaceae bacterium | reverse complement strand
TGGACACGATGCGGTGGGCGTCGGGCGAGTCGACGACCTCGGCTCGCTCGATCGAGGCCTCGTCGGCCCACACCGGGTTGGCGGTGACGCCGGCGGCGACGATGCCGGCGGACGCGACGACGGCGATCCCGACCGCCAGTCCTCGGCGCACCACCGCTTCGATCGTCATCCGTCCCCCAGACCCTCGGCCGGCTCGTACGCCGGTCCCGCTGGTTCTTCGCCCTCGAGCGGCGAACCCCTGCCCGTGGCGAGCGACCGTTGACGATGCGCCGGGCCGGGCCGTATGGTCCGGACGAGGCCCCGACGAGCCTCTCGCCCCGGACCCTCGGCGACCGCACCCCCGCTCGGACGAGCGCAGCGGTGGCCCGGCGTCACGTCCGGGCATCCGGGAAGGGGGATGCGTCATCGACGCACGACCCGTGGGAGGAGGACCGCCGTGGTGGTCCAGGAGCCATCCGAGCAGCTGCTCGTCAAGGCCAGGCAGGTGATCTGCCTCGTCGAGGAGGCGGTGGCCACCGTCGGCGCCGACACCGGCGCCGTGCCCCAGGCGATCGAGCGCATCGCCGCTCGCCACGACCTGACCACCGACGAGGCCCGCGCCGTGCTCGTGCAGCACGCCGCCCGGTACGGCCACCGGGTCGAGGCCGTGGCTTCGGCCGTCGTCCGCTTCGACCTCGACGTCGACGCCGACCTCGGCAGCTGATCGCCGACCCGAGCGGGCATCGTACGGAGCGCCACCGACCGAGGACCGGGTACCTTCTGGGACGTGGGGAACTTCGGTGGAGCCCTGCTCTCCACTGGATCCGGTGCTGCGGCCTTGGCCGCGCTGCTGGGCGTCACCGCCGTGCGCACCGGCCGGTTCGCTCGGGGCGCAGCGTGGGCGTCATGGATCGCGGCGGCGTCGCTCTCCGTTGCGCTGGCGCTCCTCGCTCGCGCGTTCGCGGTGGGAGATCACTCGTTCGTCGCCGTGGCCGACCACAGCCGGGACGCGCTGGGGACCTACGACCGCGTGATGGGCCTGTGGGGCGGGATGGCGGGGTCGCTCCTGCTGTTCACGACCATGACGGCGGTCTTCGCCGCAGTCGGACTGGGTCGGCATCCATCCCCGGGGCCGCTGGTCGTCACGGGCGTGGTCGTCGCCACGCTCGCGGCCATCACGCAGTGGCTGGCCGACCCGTTCGCCCGGTTGGAGATCCCGGCACTGGACGGGGTGGGCCTGACCCCGATCCTCGAGCACTGGGCGATGCGTGTGCACCCGCCGATGGTCTACGCCGGCCTGACGGTCTTGATCGTCCCGGCGGCGCTCGCGTTCGGCCCGCCGGCGGTCGGCCCGGACCGGCTGCGATGGTCCCGGATCCAGCCGTGGCTGGTGTGCTCGTGGGCGTTGCTGGGTCTCGGCATGGTGCTCGGCGCGCATTGGGCGTACGCGGAGCTGGGGTGGGGCGGGTACTGGGCGTGGGACCCGGTGGAGAACGCCGCCCTGCTGCCGTGGTTGGCGGTGACGGTCGCGTTGCACGTCGGTCGCGGCGGCGAGTCCGGGTGGGGCCGGGCGGCCGTGGTGCTGCCGTTTCTGCTGGCATTGCTCGGTTCGGCGCTCACGCGCTCGGGTGCGACGTCGTCGGTCCATGCCTTCGCCGAGGCTCGGTCCATCGGCCGGGCCCTGACGTTGCTGACGGTTGCTGCCGCCCTGGCGACGGTGGTGTCGATCCGTCGGGCCGCTCGCCCGGCCGTTGGTACCGGTGCGCCCGGCCAGGGCAGGTTGGCTGCGTGCGTGGTGTTGGGCGCTGGTCTCGCGGTGGTCCTGGTCGGCACGTTGTACCCCGTGCTCCGCGGCTGGTTCGGCGGCGATCGCCTCGCCATCGCCCCGGGGTTCTTCAACGGGGCGCTGGCCCCGATCGTCCTGGTCGGCCTGGCGGTCCAGGTCAGCCGTGGTCGGGTCCCGTCCGTGCGGGTGGCGGCGGCAGCCGCGGCAGCCGGGATGGGGCTGTGGGCGCTCGGGTGGGGGGAGCCGGCC
>CAZCJT010000596.1:0-2016 GCA_964498565.1 uncultured Acidimicrobiaceae bacterium | reverse complement strand
CCGCTGGCCCACGACCTGGCCGCCCGTCACTGGCCGGGGCCGCTCACCCTGGTGCTGCCCCGGCGTTCGGGCCTCGGGTGGGTGCTCGGCGAGCCGACCGACACCATCGGCCTGCGCTGTCCCGACCACGATCTGATCCGTGCGCTCGCCGCCCGGGTGGGCCCCATCGCCACCACCAGCGCCAATCGCCACGGTCTGCCCACCCCGGCTTCTGCGGCCGAGGCCGCCGACCAGCTGCTCGGAGCCGTCGACCTGGTCGTCGACGGCGGTGCGCTCACGGGCACCCCCTCGACGGTCGTGGACCTCACCGGTGACACCCCCCGTGTGCTGCGCCAGGGAGCCGTCGTCATCGACGCGCCCGCGCCCCCCGGCGCCTAGCCTCCCGATCCGACCGCACCAAAGGGGAACGCCATGCCCGACATCGATCTCTCCACGATCTCCTTCTTCTCCGGCTTCGACCAGGCCGCGCTCGACAAGATCGCCGCCGTGGGGGAGCCCGTCGAGGTCGAGCGGGGAGCCGTGATCATGGAGCAGGGCGAGGTGGGCCGCGAGGCGTTCCTGGTCGTGGACGGCGAGGTGCAGATCAAGGTCAACGGCCATGTGGTCGGCACCGCCGGCCGGGGCTCCGTGCTCGGCGAGATGGCCCTGCTCGACCTGCGCCCCCGGTCCGCGACCCTCATCGCGCTCACCGACTGCGAGCTCATCAGCTACGCCTCGAAGCAGTTCCGCTCCATCCTCGACGAGATGCCGACCGACGCGCGGGCCGCCCTCGAGCAGCGCGACGAGCGCTTCCGTGCCGAGAACCTCGAGGTCGCCTACGACGACGACCGCCCCCGCCCCTCCGGCCGCTGACGCGACGGAGCCTGACGCGACGGCCGCCGGTCAGCCGAGGAGGCGGACCCGGCCCTCGGCGCTGCGCTGCACCCGTCGGCCGATGACGTCCTCGGCGACCATCGTTGCCATGTCGTCGGCGTCGTCGGTGGTCCCCCACGCCCGGCGGCCGTCGTCGAGGAGCATGGCGACGATGGCCTGCTCGGGCTCGCCGTCCTTGCCGTGCATGACGGTCCACGTCTCGACCGTGGCCTCGCCCGCGTGGTCGGCGACGACCTCGCGCGAGGGCAGGGCATCGATCTCGTCCTGCGGGTGGGCGTGGCGGAAGCCGCCCGCCGGCGGCTCCGTGGAGTAGATGCCGAAGGCGTGCTTGGTCAGGTAGCCGCCGTTGGCCCACACCAGCCCCGTGGTGCCGGGGTCGGCCCGCAGCGTGTCGACCATGGCAGCGATCGCATGCATGACGTAGTTGTTCCACGGACCCCCGGCGAAGCTCAGCCCACCGGTCAGGGTGAGCTGGCGGTCGAGGTCGAGGCCGAGCTCGTCGGCACCCACCTGCACGGCCACCGGGAAGCACGAGTACAGGTCGACGTGGTCGATGTCGTCGATCGTGAGGCCGGCCTCGGCCAGCGCGGCACGGCCGGCGATGCCCACCGCCGGCGCCGTGTGGAGGGTGTCCCGGTGGGAGACGTAGGAGTGCTCCCGGGCGTCGGCGCCGGCCAGCGGGAAGACCCAGCGTTCGCGCGGCACGCCCAGGCGCTCGGCCACCTCGACGCTGCACAGCACCACGGCGGCGGACTGCTCCACCGCGTTGTTGGAGTTCATGACCTTCGTGTACGGCATGCCGACCATGCGGTTGGTGGGGGAGGGGGTGACCACCTCGGCCGGGGTCATCGGCTCCTGGATCCAGGCGTGCGGGTTCTTCGCCGCGACCTCGGAGAACCGGGACCAGAGCCCACCGACGACGGGCAGGTGGTCGTCCATCGTGCGACCCAGATTGTGGCGGTGGGCCTGCTCGAACATGGGGTACACCTGGATCGGCAGGAAGATCCCGAGCGCGGCCTCGGCCTCGTGGTTCATCTCCACCGCGGCGCCGATCTCGCGAGCGGGCCGGGTGCCGTCGGGCTCGACGGTCCAGGCGGGTCGCTCGCCGGCCGCCCGGTACCGCGAGCTGGTGCGCCACGACTC
>CAZCJT010000595.1:0-2017 GCA_964498565.1 uncultured Acidimicrobiaceae bacterium | reverse complement strand
GGTGGCGAGGGCGAGCAGCACGGAGGCCAGGGCGTCGCGGTCGACGGCCGCCTCCCCGCGGAACGGGCCGAGCAGCGCCTGCGTGGCCAGGTCGTCGATCATGTCGTGGGCGTCGCGCTCGGTGATGGGGGCCAGGCGGAACGCCACGTCGGCGACGGCCTCGGCGAGGATGCCGCCCACCCCGAGCATGACGGTCATCCCGAACTGCGGGTCGAGGTGGAGCCCGGCGATGAGCTCGCGGTTCCCCTTCACCATGGGGGCGACGAGGACGTGGACGTGGCCGTCCTCGGGACGGGCGGCAGCGAGGAGCTCCTCGGCGGCGCTGCGCACCGCCGCGGCGTCGGACAGGCCGAGGCGCACGAGGCCGCGCTCGGTCTTGTGGGCGATCGAGTCACCCCCGAGCTTGCACACGACGGGGAACCCGAGCATCTCCGCGGCGTCGGCGGCCTCGTCGGCGGTGGCCACCTGGCGTTCGCCGGCGACGGGCAGTCCGTGGGATGCGAGGAGGGCCTTGGAGTCGGCCTCGGAGAGGGTGGGCACGGCGGCCAACCGTAGTGGCGACCCCTCACCTTCCTCGGAACCCCCACCGGTCGTCGGTCTGGGAGCGCCACGTTCGGCGGACGGGCCGCCTACGGCTCGAGGGCGGCCCGGAAGAACTCGCGGATGTGGTCCTGGCGCCGGACCAGCTCCTCCTCGGCCAGCGGGTCCCGACCGAGGAGCCCCTCGATGAAGGGCAGATCGGAGAAGTACGACAGCACGGCCCCGAGCCCGGAGATCACGAGCTGCTCGGGGTCGTGGTTGCGGAAGCGGCCGTCCTTCATCTGGGCCTCGAGGTAGCCGACGGCCTGCTCGAACATCGGTCGCAGCGCGGCACCGAGGTCGACGCCGAAGTGGCCGCCGTCGAGCGCCTCCCGGCGGACGAGGCGCACGAGGTCGGGGTTCTCGGCGAAGAACTCGAAGCCCGCCGACAGCACGTGGTCGAACTGCGTCCAGCCCTCCTGGGGCCCCTCGACCGCCTCCTCGACCCGGACGAACCACTTGGCGAGCAGGCGCTCGAACACCTCGCGGTACAGCTCGTCCTTGTTGGCGAAGTGGTGCAGCAGGCTCGCCTTGGCGATGCCCACGGTCTTGGCGATGTCCCCGATCGACGCTCCTGCGTAGCCACGCTCGGCGAACGCGGTGCGGGCCGCGTCGAGGATGGCTTCCCGGGTGGACCCGGGATCTCGGTCGGACACCGCCGGGAGGGTACTTCCCCCCGGGCGCACGCCCCGGTGACGGTTCGGGCCCCGGAGGTGCGGCGGACGCTCGTCGGCGGTGCGGTGGCATGGGAGCCGTGAGCCTCCATGGGTAGCGTCCAGCCCCATGGACATCGTCGCCGCGCTCTTCTTCGAGGACCTCGACACCAACCAGGCCTTCGCCGGCGGGCCCACGAGGATCGACCTCAAGGGCGTGCACTTCTCGGCTCCGGCCCCCCAGGCGCCGCCGGTCACGATGGCCCCGCACCTGGTCGTCCTGGTGCGCTGCGCCCCGGAGGACAAGGGCACCGGAGCCCTCGAGGTCCGCTTCCTGCGCGACGGTGAGCAGATCGCCCGCAACGCCCAGCCCCTCCAGGTGGAGCCGGGCAAGTTCGCCTACCGGCTGGTGCGAGCCGAGCTGCCGTTCGAGGGCTACGACACCATCGAGGCCCACTGCAGCATCGACGGCGGCACCGCCACCGTCGTGCCGTACACCCTCGTGCCGGGAGCGAGCTGACCCGTGCCGTTCGCCGCCGCCCGCTCCCAGCACCCGGTGGCGGCCGACGCCGTCGGTGAGGTCCTCGGATCGATCGTCGAGCAGGGCGGGGTCGAGCCCGACCTCGTCGTCGTCTTCGCCAGCGCAGCCCACGTCGAGTTCCTCGGCGAGATCTCCACCGCCGTCAGCGTGCTGCTGCGGCCCGGCACCATCCTCGGCGCGTCGGCGGCGTCGGTGCTCGCCCGCACCGAGGAGGCCGACGCCGTGCCCGCCCTGTCCGTGTGGG
>CAZCJT010000594.1:0-2017 GCA_964498565.1 uncultured Acidimicrobiaceae bacterium | reverse complement strand
CGGCCGACCTGGGCGTCATGCCCCACTCGTGGATGCGGGGCCTGGCCGAGGCGTCGAGCGAGCTGCGCCGCAACGTCCTCGACCGCCTGCGCGCCGGTGACCTCGACGCCGGCGAAGCCCTCCTGGCGGTCATGGACGACGCCTACGACGTCCTCGCCTCGGTCGACCTCCCCGACGCGCTCACCGGCGGCCTGCGCCGCACCGTGGACTCGCTCCGTGCCGTCACCGAGCGCACGCGCGGCGACGTGACCACCACCGTCCTGCAGACCCGGCTCCAGCGCGCCATCGAGGGCCGCGCCGACGGGCCCTGACCGCTTGGGGGCCGGTTCGGCCCGTCCCGGGCCGGCCGCTAGTCTGTGCTCTCCCTTCGGGGGTGTAGCTCAGTTGGCTAGAGCGCCTCGGTCGCATCGAGGAGGCCAGGGGTTCGAATCCCCTCACCTCCACGGCAACCCTTCGGCCCCAGGGGGCCTCGGGTTGCTTGACGAATGCTTCGCATTCGTCCCCCATGCCAGGCGCTCACGCTCACAACTCCCGCGTCCGGGCCCCAGGGGGCCTCGGGTTGCTTGACGAATGCTTCGCAGACGTCGGCCGCGCTCGTCGCGGTTGTGGTCGGGGCTGGGCTCGTCGGGTAGAGGGGGCGTCCATGAGCAGCCTCACGCGTTCCACAACCGTTGCGTGCCCGCCGGAGCGGGTGTTCGCCATCCTGGCCGAGGTCGAGCGGCTCCCGGAGTTCTCGGGGATGACCGTGGCGGTGCGCAACGGGCCCGGGCGGCCGATCCAGGCCGGTGACATCTTCGACCAGGTGGTCACCGTGCTCGGCAAGGAGCTGGAGAGCGAGTGGCGTGCCGTCGAGATCGACGCCCCGTCCCTGCTCCGCTTCGAGGGCACGGCGCCCGGCGGTGCCCGGGCCAGCCTCACGGAGCGGCTGACCCCGGAGGGCGCCGGCACGCGGGTGGAGCTCGAGGTCGAGTACGACCTGCCGCTCGGCCTGCTCGGCCAGGCCGTCGACGCCGTGTACCTCCACGGCAAGAACGAGACCCAGGCCGAGGAGATCCTCGCCTCGCTGAAGTCGCTGTGCGAGTCGACGCCCTGAGCCAGCGGCTCCGGGCCGCCTACCGGTCCACCGGCGCCGACCTCCCCGGCAGCGACCCCCGCCCGACCCACGGAGCCGAGATGGAGGGCTGGTTCTGGCGCTTCACCGACCGGGCCCGGGGCCGCGTGGTCCTGGCCCTGTGCGGCATCAACCAGCATCCCGCCGGTGACTGGGCCACGGTGGCCGTCGCTGCCCATCCCGGCGACATCGTCCGATCGGTCGCCGCCGACGACGCCTCGGCCTCGGACACCACCTTCGAGGTCGACGTCCCCGGCGTGCTCCGGGCCGACGCCACGTCGCTGCAGGTCGACCTGGGCGGTGCCCGCCTGTCGGTCGAGCTGCACGACCTCGTCGGGTGGCCGCACCGCTTCGGCGCCGGCGGCCTGGTGTCGGCGGTCCCGTTCCTCGGCCAGTACTGGCACCCGCACGTCCTCGGAGGGCGGGCCGAGGGCACCCTCGTGGTCGACGGGGAGACGTGGACGCTCGACGGCGGCGACGTCTACGCCGAGAAGAACTGGGGCGCCGGCTTCCCCGACGAGTGGTGGTGGGGTCAGGCACAGGGCTTCGACGACCGGGACCTGTGCGTCGCCTTCGGCGGAGGGCGCCTGCGGGGCGGGCCCGTGGTCGTGGACATCACGGGTTGCGTCGTGCGCATCGGCGACGAGGTCCTGCGCTTCGCACCGCCGCTCGCCGTGGTGCGGTCCTCCGTCGGCGACCGCGTCTGGCAGATCACCGCCCGGCGACCCGGCTGGCGAATCCAGGTCGAGGGCGACGGCTCGAAGGGGCTGCCCTCGGTGCTGCCCGTCCCGTTGCCGGCGGAGCGGCGCAACGTCGACCGCGACCTCGAGCACCTGGCCGGTTCGCTCCGCCTGCGGGTGTGGCGGTCCGGGCACCTGGTGGTCGACGACTGCAGCGAGCTCGCCG
>CAZCJT010000593.1:0-2020 GCA_964498565.1 uncultured Acidimicrobiaceae bacterium | reverse complement strand
CGACCACGTCGGCCTCGGCGGCGCTGCCGGCGGAGGTGACCAGCCCGATGCGCAACGGCGCCGCGGGGACCTGGAGCCGGGCGTTGGCGTCGACGAGGTCCTCGGCCCGGAGCCGGTCGAGCAGCTCGGCCCGGGCCGCAGCCAGCTGGCCGAGGGTGAAGGCCGGGTCGATCGAGGTCATCTGGAGCTGCAGCTGGCCCCTCGGCTCGTACCAGTCGAGCCGACCCCGGATCCGCACCTCGGTGCCGTCGGTCATGCGCACGCGGTCGCCGCCCCGGAGCAGCAGGCGGTTGACCCGCGCCTTGTGGGTGCTCGACAGCATCACCGGCAGCTGGGCGGCGACGTCGCGGTCGGCGTCGCGCAGCGTGAAGTACACGTGCCCCGACCGGGCTCGGGCCAGGTCGTGGATCTCGCCCCGCACCCACACCTCGGCGGGGAAGGAGGCCCGCAGGCGTTCGCCGATGGCCTGCGAGAGCTCGCCGACGGACCAGGTGGGAGCGGTCGTCGTCGGCGCTCCGAGTTCACCGTCCACGGCTCCGACGGTACTGTCAGCGCCCGTTCCCGAGCCGTAGGAGGGCCCCATGCCCGAAGCAGTCATCGTCGCCACGTCCCGCACGCCCATCGGTCGAGCCAACAAGGGCTCCCTCGCCGAGGCCCGCCCCGACGACATGACGGCGTTCGTCCTCCGGGACGTGCTCTCGAAGGTGCCGGCCCTGGACCCGACCCTGGTCGAGGACGTCATGCTCGGCTCCGGCCAGCCCGCCGGTGAGGCTGGGTACAACCTGGCCCGGGTCGCGGCGCTGCTCGCCGGCCTCGACGACGTGCCCGGCGTGACCGTCAACCGCTACTGCTCCTCGTCGCTGCAGACGATCCGCATGGCCGCCCACGCCATCCGCGCCGGCGAAGGCGACGTCTTCATCGCCGCCGGCGTCGAGGCCGTGTCCCGCTACCTGCACGGCGCCTCCGACACCGGCCCCCACAACCCCGCCTTCGCCGATGCCGAGGCCCGCACCGCCGAGCGCAGCCAGGGCGGTGCCGACACGTGGACGCCCCCGTCGCACCTCCCGGACATCTACATCGCCATGGGTCAGACGGCCGAGAACGTCGTCCAGTCCGAGGGCGTGTCCCGCCAGGAGATGGACGAGTGGGCCGCCCGGTCCCAGCAGCGTGCCGTGGAGAGCCAGGAGAACGGCTTCTTCGAGCGCGAGATCAGCCCCTACACCCTCCCCGACGGCACGGTCGTCTCCAAGGACGACGGCCCCCGCGCCGGCACCACCGTGGAGAAGCTGTCCGAGCTGAAGCCGGTGTTCCGCCCCGACGGCTCCGTCACCGCCGGCAACGCGTGCCCGCTGAACGACGGCGCCGCCGCCGTGGTGGTCATGAGCGACACCAAGGCCAAGGAGCTGGGCATCACCCCGCTGGCCCGCGTCGTGTCCTCCGGTGTGACCGGCCTGAACCCGGAGATCATGGGCATGGGGCCGGTCGGCGCCGTCCGCCAGGCCCTGGGCCGGGCGAACATGACCATCGACGACATCGACCTCTACGAGATCAACGAGGCCTTCGCCGCCCAGGTCCTGCCTTCGGCGAAGCACCTCGGGATGGACCTCGACAAGCTCAACGTCAAGGGCGGCTCCATCGCCCTCGGCCACCCCTTCGGCATGACCGGCGCCCGCATCATGACCACGCTGATCAACGCCCTCCAGGACGAGGACAAGGAGTTCGGCCTCGAGACCATGTGCGTGGGCGGCGGCCAGGGCATGGCCATGGTGATCCAGCGCCTCAGCTAGCCGCGATCCCCATCGGGGGTTCTGCCCAGAACAGCTTCTGGTTACGGAGGCGTGACGGTCTCGACTTGACCGTCACGTTTCCGTAATGGAAGCATCTCCCGATGCGCCAGCAGCCCTCGGCCCCCGCGCGGGCTGTCCGACGCCATCCGGCCGCGCTCGGCTCGTCCGTCGTCGCCGCCGTCCTCCTCGCCTCGATCGTGCTGGCCGGGCCCCCGGCCCAGGCCGACGTCGAG
>CAZCJT010000592.1:0-2027 GCA_964498565.1 uncultured Acidimicrobiaceae bacterium | reverse complement strand
CTGGAGGAGCCACAGCATCCGCACCGTGTAGGTGGCGGTAATCTTGGCGTACTGGTGCCCAGTTCGACGGATCTGCTCGCGCTCCTCGTCGGCCACCAGGTAGTGGTCGATGGTCCGCCGCAAGCCGTCGAAGTCGCCGAAGGTGTAGGTCGCGAGGTGGACGCCCGCGCGGAAGTAGTCTGCGAGCCCGGGGATCGCGGGGTGGATCAGGAACCCGCCGCGCCCCAGGGTTTCGGGGATCCGGTCCGACCAGTAGCGCGGATGGTCGAACCCGAGGCAGAGCGAGTCGCCCACGACCACCTTGGCGCTGGCGTAGAGCCGGTTGAGCGCGCGGCCGCGCACGCACTCCTCGCGCCCCCCGCGGCCGAAGGCCGTGAAGCGCGGCCCGTAGGTGTCGCACAACCAGTCGATCAGGCGCCGGCGGTACGGCCACTCCGGGTGGTAGCCGTTCGACCCGGACCCGACGAAGATCACGTCGAAGCGCTCCGGGCCCGGCTCGGCGAGGAAGCACTCGGGCTCGAAGACCCCGGGCGGGGCCCAGCGGTGGTTGACCCCGTGCGCCCGCCAGAACTCTTCTGAGCCACCGTCCGCGGTGAAGACGTAATTGCACCGCCACCAGGGCTCGGAGTCGAGGTCGCGTGAGCGCTGCAGCCCGGCGTAGAGGTCCAGGTGGTAGGCGACCGAAGGGCACGGCAGGGCCCGCAGCATCTCGAGCCCGCCGGCGCGCAGCTTCTCGGGCCACGTCCTCGTCCACAGGAAGAGCGCCGGCCGCTCCTCGGCGACGCGGCGCCCGACGAGCTCGGCGGTCTGCTTGTCCTCCTGCAGCCGCACCACCTGGTGGCCAAGGGCCTCGAGCGACATGGCGAGGTGGCTCTCGGTGTTGAATGGCTCGCCGGCCGGGGTGCAGTTGCGAAAGTTCCCGACGTACACGATCTTCACGGTGCCTCCTGGGGGATCACGGCGAACGCCCCGCCGAGCGCGCGGAGGAGCTGCGCCACGGTGGTCCGCGGCGTAACCGCCACGACCTCGCCCTCGGCGATGCCCACGCCGAGGAGATCCGCGTTGCCGAGCCGCGAAAGGCGGATCGGAGGAATGGGGGAGCGGCCCAGTGCGACGAGTTGGCGACGCGCCGCCACCATCGCCGAGACCGCCACGGCGTCCTCGTCGGACCACTCCGCCCGGCTGCCCTGTTTGCGCGACCGCCGCACCGACGGCGATGCCAGACCGTCGCGGACCAGGCGGTTGAGATGCTGGACCGAGACGCCGGCCCGGCGAGCGAGCTCCGAGGACGTCACGCCAAGTCGTCCTCCCGGACCGCCCAGCCGCCGATCGAGATCCCGCCGAACTCCCCCGCCTTGGCCGCCGCCCACAGCGCGTCGTCCTGGATCTTGATCGCCACGACCCACGACCCCTTGCGGACGTGCTGCCCGCCGATCGTCAGGTCGCCCTGGGCGATGTAGCTCTCGACTACCTCGGCCGGGGCCTCCTTCTCGTGCTGGACCCCGACCAGCCGGGACTGCATGTACCCGTGAGCCGCCGTCTCGATGTCGGCCGCCTCGGTGTACTCCCCGTGGGTGTCGACGGCGTCTGGTTCCATCGCCACCCCGTACAGGAGGCGCTTCTCGTCGTCGACGCAGAACACGGGCAGGACCATTTCGGCCCGGACGCCCTTGGGGTCGGCGGTCGTCTTGATGTCGATCGTGATGTTCGTCATAGGTCCACCTCGATGGTCACGGTGCAGCGGCACTGCGGGTGCGCAGGCGGGAACGCGGCCACCCCTCCGAACTCGGCGTCAAGCCCGGCTTTCATCCCGTCGAGCGGCTCGCACTCGTCGCATAGCCGCTCGTCGCGACTGGTGAGCCACTGGCGCACTACCTTGCCGCGCGGGATCACCCCCTCGTCGGCGAGCTCGCGCCAGAGGTCGGCTCGGCCTTCGTTGATCGCGCGGAACGACTCGGTCCGGGCGATGACCTCGGCGCGTTGCGCCACCATCCGGTCCGCGTAGGCCGCCGCACGCGCGTCCGCCT
>CAZCJT010000591.1:0-2029 GCA_964498565.1 uncultured Acidimicrobiaceae bacterium | reverse complement strand
GACCTCGTCCTCGTCATGCCGGTCCTCGCCGTGCGCGTCGCCGGGATCGCCCGGTAGCAACGGGGGCACCTGATCGACCCTAGTGAGGGCCCTCGAGCGGCGGGCATCGCCCCCAGGGCCACTTCACCCCTCCAGCCTGGCGGATCGTAGGCTTGGCGCAGATGACCTCCCCTGCCCCCCTCGAGCCCCCGGCGAGCGGCCACGACTGGTTCGCGCTCACCGGCTCGCCGCTGCCGGTGCACGTCGCCACCGACTGGGTGGTGCGGCCCGACTGCGGTGGCGCGGTGACCTTCGTGGGCACGGCGCGGGACCACAGCGAGGGGCGGCCCGACGTCGAGCTGCTCGAATACGAGGCCTACGAGAGCCAGGTCGTGCCCCGCCTCGCGGCCGTGGCCGCCGAGGCCCGGGCCCGGTGGGCCACCGTGGGCAACGTGGCGCTGCTGCACCGCATCGGTCCGCTCGAGGTCACCGACGCCGCGGTCGTCGTCGCCGTGTCGGCGCCGCACCGGGACGAGGCCTTCGCGGCCGCCCGGTTCTGCATCGACGCCCTGAAGCGGTCCGTGCCGATCTGGAAGAAGGAGCGCTGGGACGGGGGCGAGAGCTGGGGACTCGAGGCCCAGCACCTCGAGGATCCGTCGGTCGTGGCCGCCCGGGAGGGTGACCGGTGATCCCGTTCCTCCTCGTGATCGTGGTGATCGTGGTCGTCGGCGCCGGCGCGCTGGCGTACCGCAGCCGGCCGGAGAGCTCGATCGAGTCCGGCATCCGGTCCTTCCGGCGTGAGATGCGCGCCCTCGCCCCGCCGCCGGAGCACCGCCGCGGGCCTCACGACGGCCCGCCCGCGGATGCGCCGCCCAGGGACCTCGAGTAGTCGTGGCCCGGGACCTCGCCATCGACCTCGGCACCGCGAACACGCTCGTGTACGCCAAGGGCCAGGGCATCGTCATGAACGAGCCCACCGTGATCGCGCTGAACAAGCGCAACGGCGACGTGCTGGCCATGGGGCGCGAGGCCTGGCAGATGATCGGGCGCACGCCCAGCTACATCATCGCCGTGCGCCCGCTGCGCCAGGGCGCCATCACCGACTTCGACATCACCCAGCGGATGATCCGGCTCATCCTCCAGCGCGCCGGCGTCAACCGCTTCAACCGGCCCCGGGTGGTCATCTGCGTGCCGTCGGCCATCACCGAGGTCGAACGGCGAGCGGTCACCGAGGCCGCCCGCCGGGCCGGCGCGGCCGACGCCCAGCTGCTCGAGCAGCCCATGGCGGCCGCCATCGGCGCCGAGCTGCCGATCCACGAGCCGGTGGCCAACATGGTCATCGACGTCGGCGGCGGCACCACCGAGACCGCCCTCATCAGCCTGGGCGGCATCGTCGCCCTGCAGGCGGTGCGCGTCGGGTCCTTCGACATCGACTCGGCGATCCAGTCCTACGTGCGCCGCGAGTACGGCATCGCCATCGGCGAGCGCACGGCCGAGGAGATCAAGATCGCCATCGGCTCGGCCTGGCCCATCGACGACGAGGTCCGGGCCGAGGTCCGCGGCCGCGACCTGATGACGGGTCTGCCGAAGACGGTCATCCTGTCCAAGCCCGAAGTGCGCGAGGCCATCAGCGAGCCGGTCACCGCCATCGTCGACTCGGTCATCGCCTGCCTCGGCCAGGCCCCGCCCGAGCTCGCCGACGACCTGATCACGACGGGCATGCAGCTCGTCGGCGGCGGCGGGATGCTCCAGGGCCTCGACCGCCGCGTGTCGGTGGAGACCGACATCCCGGTGCAGCTGGTGCAGCAGCCGCTGGAGTCGGTCGTGCTGGGCGCCGGCCGCTGCGTCGAGGCCTACGACGACCTGAAGGTGATGTTCATGGGCGGCCGCGCCGTCTGACGCCCGGTACGGCCACCGTCGGGTGCGGTCGTCAATCGGGCGGCGCGACGAGATCCTCGGCGGCCTGGCGGACCTGCCGGTCGCGGTCGCCGAGCGCTCGCTCCAGGGCGGCGTCGACCTCGGGACCCTCGAAGGCGGCGAGCGCCACGAC
>CAZCJT010000590.1:0-2039 GCA_964498565.1 uncultured Acidimicrobiaceae bacterium | reverse complement strand
CTGGCCGTCGACGTCGAGAAGAACCTGCGGGCCCCGATCCAGGGCATCCGCCTGGCCGCCGATCGACTCGGCGTGCCGTACCACGAGCCCGTCGTGGGGATGCGCACCGGTGACACGCCCGCCGACGAGCGCCGCAAGCTGGTCCGGAACCCGCCCGACATCCTCATCACCACGCCCGAGTCGCTCTACCTCATGCTCACGTCGCAGGCGCGCGAGACGCTGCAGGGCGTCGAGGCCGTCATCGTCGACGAGATCCACGCCGTGGCCAAGACCAAGCGGGGCTCGCACCTGTCGGTGACCATGGAGCGGCTGGTCGAGGTCACCGACCGCCCCGACGGCCCCCAGCGCATCGGGCTGTCGGCCACGCAGCGGCCGCTCGAGGAGATCGCCGAGTTCCTCGGCGGTCGTGACGACCACGGGTCCTGGCGCCCCGTCGACATCGTCGACGCGGGCGTCCGCAAGGAGCTCGACGTCGAGGTCATCGTCCCGGTCGAGGACATGGGTGACCTCGGCAAGGTCATCGAGGAGCCGATCAGCGGGCCGGCGTCGCTCGGTCCGGTGCGGCGCAGCATCTGGCCGTCGATGCACCCGCGCCTGCTCGAGCTCGTGCAGGAGAACCGCTCCACGCTCATCTTCGTGAACGCCCGGCGCCTCGCCGAGCGCCTGGCCACCCGGCTGAACGAGCTGGCCCACGACGGCGAGAGCATGGGCAACGAGGCGATGGGCGTCGGTCACGTCGACGATGACAGCGACGTGCCGGAGCTGGTCAAGGCCCACCACGGCTCCATCTCGCGGGAGCGCCGTCTGCAGATCGAGGACGAGCTCAAGTCCGGGCGGTTGAAGGGGCTGGTGGCCACGTCCTCGCTGGAGCTCGGCATCGACATGGGCGCCGTCGACCTGGTCATCCAGGTGGAGTCGCCGGGCAGCGTGTCGTCGGGCCTGCAGCGCATCGGTCGTGCCGGCCACCAGGTCGGCGAGCCCAGCCGCGGCAAGCTGTTCCCGAAGCACCGGGCCGACCTGGTCGAGTCGGCCGTGGTCGTGAAGCGGATGCAGGACGGGCTCATCGAGCGGACCCGCTACCCCCGCAACCCCCTCGACGTGCTGTGCCAGCAGATCGTGGCCATGTGCGCGCTGGACGAGTGGCAGGTCGACGACCTGGCCCGCGTGCTGCGCCGCAGCGCCAGCTTCTCCACCCTCGGCGACGAGGTCTTCCACGCCTGTCTCGACCTGCTGGCCGGGCGCTACCCGTCGGAGGAGTTCAGCGAGCTGCGGCCTCGGATCGTGTGGGACCGCACGGCGCCGGGCGGGGGCGGCGGCGTCGTGCGCGGGCGGGCGGGTGCCCAGCGCCTGGCGGTCACCAACCCCGGCACGATTCCCGACCGGGGCCTGTTCGGCGTGTTCCTGCCCGACGGCACACGCGTGGGCGAGCTCGACGAGGAGATGGTGTACGAGTCCCGGGCCGGGGAGACCTTCCTGCTCGGCGCGTCGACGTGGCGCATCGAGGAGATCACCTTCGAGCGCGTCATCGTCACGCCCGCACCGGGCCTGCCCGGCAAGATGCCGTTCTGGCACGGCGAAGGGCCAGGCCGGCCGCTCGAGCTCGGGCAGGGCATCGGCCAGTTCGTGCGCGAGCTGCGCGATCGCAGCACCACGCCCGATCCGCTGAAGGTGCTCCGCGAGCAGCACGGCCTCGACGAGCTCGCCGCGCTGAACCTGGTGTCGTACCTCGACGAGCAGGCCGAGGCCACCGGCGTCGTCCCCGACGACCGCACCATCGTGGTCGAGCGGTTCCGGGACGAGATCGGCGACTGGCGGGTCTGCGTGCTGTCGCCGTTCGGTGCCCAGGTGCACGCTCCGTGGGCCATGGCACTGCAGCAGACCCTGGGGGAGCGGTGGGGCGTCGACGTCGAGATGATCTGGTCCGACGACGGCATCGTGCTGCGCCTGCCCGAGGCGGTGGAGGAGCTGCCCGTCGCGGAGCTCGCCATCCCGCCCGACGAGATCCGCGACATCGTCCTTGGCCAGCTGCCGAACACGGC
>CAZCJT010000589.1:0-2040 GCA_964498565.1 uncultured Acidimicrobiaceae bacterium | reverse complement strand
CATGCAGCGCTACGGCATGACCATCCCCCTCAGCGGCCCGCTCCACAGCCAGCGGGAGCAGTTCGAGGAGCTGGTCGACCTCGGCTACACCGACGTGTGGTCGGCCGAGGCCGACGGCCACGACGGCTTCACCCCGCTGGCGCTGGCATCGGTGTGGACGCCCACGCTGCGCCTCGGCACCGCCATCATCCCCGCCTACACCCGGGGGCCGGCGTGCCTCGCCCAGTCGGTCGGATCGCTGGCCCAGGCGGCTCCGGGTCGGTTCGCCATCGGCATCGGCTCGTCGTCCAACGTCATCGTCGAGCGCTGGAACGGCATCTCCTTCGACGAGCCGTACAAGAAGGTGCGCGACATGGTGCGCTTCCTGCGCCAGGCGCTGGCGGGGGAGAAGGTGAAGGAGGACTTCGACACCTTCTCCATCAACGGGTTCCAGCTGAAGGCGCTGCCGCCGAAGCCGGTCCCGATCCTCGTCGCCGCGCTGCGCGAGGGGATGCTGAAGCTCGCCGGCCGTGAGGGCGACGGCGCCATCATCAACTGGCTCTCCGCTGACGACGTGGCAACCGTGGCGCCGATCGTGCAGGACGCCTCGCCCGACGGCTCATCCCGGGAGGTCGTGGCCCGCATCTTCTGCGCCCCGATCGACGACCCCGACACGGTCTACGGCGCGGGCAAGTTCGCCATCGCCGCCTACATGAACGTGCCCGTCTACCGGGCCTTCCACGAGTGGCTCGGCCGTGACCAGCTGCAGCCGATGTGGGACGCATGGGACGCCGGCGACCGCAAGGCCGCACTGGCCGCCATCCCCAACTCGGTCGTCGACGAGCTCATCGTCCACGGCCCGCCGCAGAAGTGCCGGGAGCAGATCCAGCGCTACATCGACAACGGCGTCACCACGCCGGCGCTGGCGCCCATGCCGTTCGGCTACGACATGCGCCAGGCCGTGCGCGACCTCGCCCCGGCCTGAACTCGACTCGTGTGGCGTCGATCCCGACGCCTACTTCGTCGAGGTCCCCTTCGCTGAAGGCCTTCCGCCGTCGGCGCTCGAGGTCAAGGTCTCCGTCAGTTCTGCGACGAGGTCGGCAGTGAGGTCGGCGCCCTCCGGATCACTGTCGTTCTCGAGCACACCAGGGGCTGAGACTTGGAGGTTCCGCCCGAGGGTGACGCCTGCGCTATGACGAGGCGCCGTCGGAGAGGGCGAGGGCGGCGGAGAGGTGATGGACCAGCTCGGTCATCGGGATGCGGGCATTGAGCCCGGAGGTGGAGGGCATCACGTAGACGGGCCGGCCGCCGAGGGTGTGGTCCTGCACCCCGACCACGGCCCGTCGGTCCACCGCCGCCCGCCAGCCGGCCAGCCCGACGGACACGACGGCTCCGGGTCGGAGCCGCTCGCACAGGCGCCCGACCCGGTCGAGGCCCAACCGGTACTCGTCGACCGAGAGCTCGTCGGCCCGCCGGGTGGCGCGCTTGGCCAGGTCGGTCATGCCCACGCCGTGGGACCGGAGCGCATCCCAGGCATCCCGCGGTCGGGAAACGAGACCGGCGTCGATCGCGGCTCGCCAGAAGCGGTTCGAGGGCGTGACGAAGCCGACGCCGGCGTCGGCGGCGTGCTGGGACGGGTTGAGCCCGCACACCAGGAGGCGCATGCCGGCGCCGACGGTGTCGGGCAGGGTGCGGGCCCGGATGGCGTCGACGAAGCGCGGCTGGTCTCCGGACAGGCGGAAGTGGTCGAAGCCGGCGCCGGTGAACACGTCGACGAGGGCCTGGTCGGACCACCGCCAGAAGCTGCGGCCGGGGAGGTCGTCGTCGGACACGAGGTGGTCGTCCGGCCCCGAGATGAGCGAGACCGACACGGGCGCACCCACGTCGAGCGCCCGGTGGAGCTCGGCCAGCGTTAGCGGCAGCTCCTGGTGAGGGACGTGGAGGTAGGAGTTCCTCGCCCACGCCGCCGCCAGGCCGACCCGCCGGAAGGGCAGCCGGCCGAGGTCCGCTCGCACCAGCGGCCGTCCGTGCGCCTCCGCCCGCTCGAGCATCGAGGTCGAG
>CAZCJT010000588.1:0-2044 GCA_964498565.1 uncultured Acidimicrobiaceae bacterium | reverse complement strand
GGCGGCGGGTCCTTCGAGCGCCACCGGGCCGAGGGCCTGCGGCTCGGGCTACCCGTGCGCATCGTGCGCGACGCTCGGCTGGGCTGGGACGTCGACCACCCGGCCGACCTCCTGCTGCCCGCCCACGACTGATGGGTGCGCCCGACCTCCCCACGCCGCCCCCGCCGGGGGCATCCACCGGGGTGAGCCTCGACGTCGACGTGCCGACCTCGGCGCTGGCCATCGGCGCCCACCCCGACGACGTGGAGTTCGGCGCCGGCGCCACCCTCGCCAAGTGGGCGGCGGCCGGCTGCATCGTGCACCACCTGGTCTGCACCGACGGCTCGAAGGGCACGTGGGACCCGAGCCAGGACCCGGCCGAGCTGGTCGCCATCCGCCAGGTCGAGCAGCGGGCGGCGGCGAAGGCGCTCGGCGGCACCGGCGAGGTCGCCTTCCTCGGCTGGCCCGACGGCGAGCTCGATTCGTCACTGCGCCAGCGCTGGCAGGTCGCCTACTGGATCCGGCGGCTGCGGCCCGCCGTGGTGCTCGGCCATGACCCGTGGAAGCGGTATCGGCTGCACCCCGATCACCGCCACGCCGGGCTCCTCGCCGTCGAGGGCATCGTGTCGGCGCGCGATCCGCTGTTCTTCCCGGAGCAGGAGCTCGAGCACCACCGGCCCGACCTGCTCCTGCTGTGGGAGGCCGACGAGCCCGATCACGTGGAGTCCCTGGGCGAGCGCGACGTCGAGGCCAAGCTCGCCGCGCTGCGGGCCCACGAGTCGCAGTTCCAGACCACCATGGGCGTCGCCCTCGACGACCCCGCGGCCGAGGAGCAGTGGGGCGCCTTCGCCGACCGGATCCGAGAGCGGCTGGCCGAGTGGGGTCGCTTCGGCGGCTGCGGCCTGGGCGAGGGCTTCAAGCGGATCGACCGCCTCTGAAGCGCTGCCCGCCACCCGCGACAACGAGGGGGTGGCGGCACATATTCCCTCGTCAGGGGTTGTTTCTGGCCCGTCGGAGGCGCACGATCGTCGACTCGTGGGCGGCCGACAAGGGGTGGCGATGACGGATCTGGATGCAGAGCTGCGCGAGGAGCGGCACCACATCGACCGGGCGTACGAACGGGTGGTGGCGCAGCGGGCTCGAGCCTCGCTCGTGGCCGAGCACGCCGGCGGCCGGGCCTCGGTGGACGAGCTGGAGCCGGATGCGCTGTTCGCCCGCGACGTGGCCGTGGCGCAGGCCGCCTACCGGGCCACGACGCTCGACGTCACGCCCGACCGCCTGTGCGTCGGCCGCATCGACGGCGACCTGGCCGGTGAGGAGGACTGCACGCTCTACATCGGCCGGCTGTCGGTGTCGGACGAGCACGGCGACCCGATGGTGGTCGACTGGCGGGCCCCCGCCGCCGCCGCCTTCTATCGGGCCCGCCCGGGCGATCCGGCAGGCGTCCACCGCCGTCGCCACTTCCGCTGGCGCTCGGGCGAGCTGGTCGGCCTCGACGACGAGCTGCTCGACCGGGCCGCGCTCGACCAGGACGACCTGCACCTCGTCGGCGAGGCCGCGCTCCTCGCCTCGCTGGAGGCGCCCCGCAGCGGCCGCATGGCCGACATCGTCGGCACGATCCAGGGTGACCAGGACCGCATCATCCGCCGGCCGGCCCGGGGCCTGACCATCGTGCAGGGCGGCCCCGGCACGGGGAAGACCGCCGTGGCGCTGCACCGGGCCGCCTACCTGCTGTACGAGCTGGCATCCCGGGGCGACCAGGCGTCCGTGCTGTTCGTCGGGCCCAACCGCACCTTCCTGCGCTACGTGGGCGAGGTGGTGCCGTCGCTGGGTGAGGACCACGTGGTCATGGCGACGGCGGCCGACATCGGCCCGGCCGTGCCGGTCAGCGGCGTGGACGACGACGAGCTGGCCCGCATCAAGGGCGACGCCCGCATGGTCGACGTACTGGCCCGGGCCGTGCTCGGGTTCGAGCGGCCGATCAGGCAACGGGCCGAGGTGGGCTGCGGCCGCTACGTCCTCAAGATCGACCCCGACGACGTCCGCCGGCTCGTCGCGCGCACCC
>CAZCJT010000587.1:0-2049 GCA_964498565.1 uncultured Acidimicrobiaceae bacterium | reverse complement strand
GGAGCGGGGCGGGACGACGCCGGAGCGCACGACGCCGGTGAGCGAGCCGTCGGCGGCGTCGAGCGCTGTCACGACTCGACGGGCGATGCCGGGGCCCACGCCGTCGATGCGCTGCAGCAGCCGGAACCAGGCGAGGTCGTCGCGGGGGTTCACCGCCACCCGGCACATGGCGAGCAGATCCTTGACGTGGGCTGCCTCGAGGAACTTGAGCCCGCCGAACTTCACGAAGGGGATCCGCCGGACGGTGAGCTCGAGCTCGAGCAGGTCGGCGTGGTGGCCGGTGCGGAACAGCACGGCCTGGCGTCGCAGCGGGATGCCGCGCTCGACCGACTCGAGCAGGCGCTCGCACACCCCCCGGGCCTCGACGTGCTCGTCGCCGGCGGTGACGAGGGCCGGGCGGGACCCCCTGGCGCGGGTGGCCACCAGGTCCTTGTCGTGGCGCTCGGCGGCCCCGGCCCAGATGCGGTTGGCGACGGTCACGATCTCGGGCGTGGACCGGTGGCTGCGTGTGAGGGCGACGACCTCGGCGTCGAAGCGGGCGGGGAAGTCGAGGATGTTGCGGACGGTGCCGCCCCGGAACCCGTAGATGGCCTGCGCGTCGTCGCCCACCGCCGTGATGGTGGCGCCGGCGGCGGCCATGGCGGCGAGCACGTCGGCCTGCAGCGCGTTGGTGTCCTGGTACTCGTCGACGAGCACGTGGTCGAATCGTCCGGCGACGAGCGCGCCGGCTTCGGGGTCCTGGACGAGCGCCCGCCACAGCGACAGCAGGTCGTCGTAGTCGACGAGGTGCCGCTCCCGCTTGCGGGCGACGTAGGCGGCGTAGGTGGCGCGCAGCTCGTCGGTCTGGTCGGCGCACCACGGGTAGTGCTGGCGCATGACCAGGTCGAGCGGCTGGCGGGTGTTGACCACGCGGCTGAGCGCGCCGGCGAGCAGCTCCTTGCGGGCCCGCCGTCGCTGCGGCGTGGATTCGCCGGACAGCTCGTCGCGCACCAGGGCCAGCAGGTCGGCCTGGTCGCCCTGGTCGAGCAGCGTGAAGTCGGGGTCGATGCCCACCACCCGGCCGTAGCGGCGCAGGAGCCGGTTGGCCACGGCGTGGAACGTGCCGCCCCATGCGCCCCGGAGCCGATCGTGGCCGGCCCACTGCTCGGCCCGGGACAGCAGCTCGGCCGACGCCCGGCGGCTGAAGGTGAGCAGCATGATCCGCTCGGGCGGGACGCCGTTGCCCACCAGGTGGGCGAGGCGGGCGGACAGGGTCGTGGTCTTGCCCGTGCCGGCGCCGGCCACGATGAGCAGGCTGCCGGCGTCGAGGGTGACGGCGCGGCGCTGCTCGTCGGTCAGGTCGGGGAGGAGGCCGGGCTCGGCGAGGTCGAACATCCGTTCAGAGCGTACTGAACGCACGTTCGGATGTCAGGCACCGGTTACGCGCCCTCGGCGGGATCGAGCTCCAGGCTGGCTGAGTTCATGCAGAACCGCAGGCCTGTGGGCTGGGGACCGTCGGGGAACAGGTGGCCGAGGTGGGCGTCGCAGCGGCCGCAGGTGACCTCGGTGCGCACCATGCCGTGGCTGCGGTCCTCGACCAGGTTCACCCGGTCATCGTCGATCGGCTTCCAGAACGACGGCCAGCCCGAGCCGCTCTCGTACTTGTGGTCGGAGACGAACAGCTCGAGGCCGCACACGATGCAGCGGTACGTGCCCGGGGTCTTCTCGTCGTTGTAGATGCCGGTGAAGGCCCGCTCGGTGGCTGCGTTCTGGGTGACCTCGAACTGCTCCGGGGTCAGCCGTGACCGCAGCTCCTCCTCGGTGGGCGGGGTGAAGTCCGTGTCGTGCTCGCTCATGGGGTCAGTGTGCCGGGTCAGCCTGGCGGCGCCTCGCGGGACTCCTGGGTGACCTCGTCGGCGAGCGGCTCGTCGGCGACGAAGCGCGACAGGTTGGCGGCGAACACGTCGGCGGCCCGGGCGTGGCGCCCGTCGCCACCGGCGGAGGTGTGGGCGGTGAGCGTGTCGGCCGGGTGGTCCCACAGCCAGCTGTCCTCGGCGGGCGGTTCGTCGA
>CAZCJT010000586.1:0-2053 GCA_964498565.1 uncultured Acidimicrobiaceae bacterium | reverse complement strand
CGGTAGGCGCCGACCAGGCCGGCCGCGATGGCGCCGAGGACCAGGACCTGGCGCAGGAGGCCCATGGCCCCGAACAGCAGGGCGCCGGCGCCGGCGAGCAGCCCGAAGGCGGTGGGTGCGGGCGACGACGAGCCCAGCCCCGTGGTGCGCCACCCGGAGAGGAAGGCGTCGAAGAGGTCCCCCGGCCCGAGGTCGAAGGGCAGGAACCCCCCGACGGTGGCGATGGGGCGCAGGATCAGGTGGCGGCTGCCGAACGTGACGATGACGACGGTGATGGCCCAGGCGATGACGGGCCAGCGCAGCTGGCCGGTGCGGAGGCCGACCGCCAGCCGGCGCCAGGCGCCCTGGGCCCGGTCCGAGGCGGTGTCGCCCGGTCCGCTCGTGCCCCGGAGGAACCCGTTGAGGCGGGAGAACCCCCGGACCTGGAACCGGCGGATCTCGGCGTCGGGGACGCCGCGGAACGCCTCGACGCGCGCTCGCAGCGCCTTGATCTCGCCCCGTCGCTGCCAGTTCCAGCGCCATGCCGCCACGACGTCGCGGGCCTGGCCCCGGCGTCCGGTGAGGAAGGAGTAGACGACTTCGAGGGTGGCGACGAAGGCGGCCTGGGGCAGCACGCGCCGGCGGTGCCAGCCGCTGTAGCAGGCCAGCATGGTGCGGAGGCGGTGGCGGACCAGCCGCTGGCGTCGCAACGAGGTGTCGGAGCGCTCCCCGAGGGCCTCGGCGTGGCCGATGACGGCGTCGGGGGCCACGACGACACGAGCACCGGCCACGTGGGCCCGCCAGCACAGGCTGAGGTCGTCGTTCAGCAGGTCGATGCCCTCGTCGAACCCGCCGATGGCGTCGAAGAGGTCGGCTCGGACGAGCGTGCAGGCCCCCGGCACGACGAAGACGTCGCGAACGGCGTCGTACTGCTCCTGGTCGAGCTCGCCGTGCTCGACGACGGTGGACCGCTCCCCCGTCTTGTCGACGGACTCGCCGACCTGCAGCAGGCGCTTGCGGTCGTCGAGCTGCACGAGCTTGCCACCGACGATGCCGGCGTTGGAGCGCACCGCCTCGTTCACCATGGTGCGGATCGCGCCCGGCTCGGGGGCGGCGTCGTCGTGCAGGAAGCAGTAGAACGCGGCGCCGTCCACGATCTCGCGGACGTGGTTGGCCGCGGCGCCGAAGCCCGGGTTCTCGTCCAGTCGGCGGACGTAGGCCTCGGGGAGGGCGCGCGCGACCCGGGGGGTCGGGTCGGTGTCGCTCGCCGCATCGATGAACAGCACCGCCAGGTTCGAGTAGTCCTGGGCGGCGAGGGCGTCCACGGCCCGCTCGAGCCACGGCCCGGGATCCCGGGTCACCACGACGGCGACGACCGCAGGGGCCGCAGGGCGGCTCGGGGCGGGCGTCTCCACGAGTGGGGCAGGGTACCGGTCGGGCTGGTCCGGATCGCGAAGCCCGCGCTGGTGCCGGGCGCGGCGAGACATCGTTCACAGGTGCTTGCAACGCCACGCAACGGTGCTTAGTCTTTCAAGCATGACTCCCCAGATCACGCTCGAGGACCTGCAGAAGACGGCCCGCGACAGCTTCTACGTCACCGTGGGTCTCGGCGTCATCGCCTTCCAGAAGGCCCAGGTCCAGCGCCACGAGCTGCGCAAGCAGCTCGAGCACGGCGTCGGCGGGGCCCAGCAGGGCGTCGTCGAGAGCGTCAAGACCATCGAGGAGCGCCTCGAGGCCGTCGAGCAGCGCCTCGACGCCGTGCTCGACGACGTCGAGGAGAAGCTCCCGGCCCAGGCCCGGCTCGTGATGACCCAGGCCCGCGGCGTGGCCAAGGACGCCCGCCAGCAGCTCCGCGTCCTCGTGGACAAGAGCTGATCCCCCCTCCGCTCGACCCGCTTCCCCCGGCTGGTCGAGCGGTTGCGACGGCAGGCCCCTGACGGCAGCTCCGCTGCCCAGGCCCCTGTCGTCGCCCACCTCCGACGCCGGGCAGCGGCGCATCCGTCCCCCCTTGGATGCGCACGCCCGGCGCGGAGGTGTCGATCGACCCACCGACCGTTCTGGGCCGCGGTGCACG
>CAZCJT010000585.1:845-2057 GCA_964498565.1 uncultured Acidimicrobiaceae bacterium | reverse complement strand
GGCCCGTACTACTGCGGCGTCGGCGCCGACGAGGTGTACGGCCGCGACATCGTCGAGGCCCACATGGACGCCTGCCTCGAGGCCGGCCTGAAGCTCTCCGGCATCAACGCCGAGGTGATGATGGGCCAGTGGGAGTTCCAGATCGGCCCCGCCGGCGTCGTCGAGGTGGGCGACCACATGTGGGTCGCCCGCTGGCTGCTCTACCGCATCGCCGAGGACTTCAACGTGTCCGCCACCATCGATCCCAAGCCCATGCCGGGCGATTGGAACGGCGCCGGCTGCCACACGAACTTCTCCACCAAGGAGATGCGAGAGGACTACGACGCCTGCATCCGGGCCGCCGAGGCCCTCGGCCGGCACCACGAGGAGCACATCCTCCAGTACGGCCCGGGCGTCGAGCGCCGCCTCACCGGCATGCACGAGACGGCTCCGTGGACCGAGTTCTCCTACGGCGTGTCGAACCGGGGCGCATCGGTGCGCATCCCGTGGCAGGTCGAGGTGGACAAGAAGGGCTACATCGAGGACCGCCGGCCGAACGCCAACATGGATCCCTACGTGGTCGCCAAGCTGATCACCGAGACCGTGTGCGCCGACGCCGCCGGCGCCTGATCTCCGGCTGACGAACCGAGTGCGAGGTGGCGCCCGGGCTCCGGCCCGGGCACCGTCGCGTCACGGGGCCGGGATGGCGGTGACGGCCATCGTGCGTCGTCGTCGACGAAGCCCCGACGGCATGGTCGGTGACGATGCCGGGAGGCAGACCGAGCCAGGGGGAAGCGGCGTGATGGCGAGTCGTTAGGACCCCTTTACAGCAGGGGGCAAGGCGTGCCAGCATGGGTCCCGTGACCACGACGTCGCCGACCACCGTGGAGTCCGCCCCGGCCGCGGAGCGGGCTCGCGCCGCGGCATCGGTGCAGGCGCGGTTCGACCGCATCCTGTGGCAGCGCCTCGAGGAGCGCGACGGGCAGCTGACCGCCATGGTGGCCGGCACCCGTCACCGCCGGCCCCACCAGGTCCGCGTCGGCGCCGCCGCTGCGCTGGGTCTGCTCGACGCGGGGCTGCCCACGGTCGACCGTCGGGTACGGAGCGGGTCGTGATCGTCTGCCACTGCCACGCCGTGCGGGCCGAGGAGATCAGGACCGAGGTGCGCCTCGGGGCCGAGACCGTCGAGCTCATCGGTGTCCGCTGCGGGGCCAGCACACGCTGCGGCGGGGG
>CAZCJT010000585.1:0-835 GCA_964498565.1 uncultured Acidimicrobiaceae bacterium | reverse complement strand
GTGCCGGCCTGCCGTCGAGGCCGTCCTGGCCGACGAGCAGGCTCGCATGCGAACCGCCGCTCCCGCGCGACACTGACCCAGCCGTTTCCCGTCGCGACACCAGGAGGCACCCGTGCAGGGCGATCCGGAGATCATCGAGTTCCTGAACGAGGCGCTCACCGCCGAGCTCACGGCGATCAACCAGTACTTCATCCACGCCAAGATGTGCGAGAACTGGGGCTTCGAGCGCCTGGCCAAGCACAACTACGACGAGTCCATCGACGAGATGAAGGACGCCGAGAAGGTCATCGAGCGGATCCTCTACCTCGAGGGCGTCCCCAACCTGCAGCGCCTCGGCAGCGTGCTCGTAGGCGAGACGGTCCCCGAGCAGCACCGCCTCGACCTCCAGCTCGAGCAGGCCGCCGTCGAGCGGTACAACCGGGGAGTGGCCCTGGCCCGTGAGAAGGGCGACAACGGCACCGCCGAGCTGCTCGAGGAGCTGCTCACCGGCGAGGAGCACCACGCCGACTGGATCGAGTCGCAGCTGTTCGTGATCGAGCAGGTGGGCCTCGAGAACTACCTGGCCCAGCAGATCCGCGAGTAGCGCCTCGGAGCCGGGACGGCCTGGCTAGGTTCCGGCCGTGCTCGACGAAGACCTCCTTGCCACCGCCCGCGCCGCCGGGGACCTGCTGGTCCAGCGGGGGGAGACGGTCGGTGTGGCCGAGGGCAGCTGCGGGGGGCTCGTGTCCGCCGCGCTGCTGGCCGTGCCCGGCGCGTCCGCGTACTACCGCGGCGGTGCCGTGATCTACACGGCCGCCGCCGTGCGAGGACTGCTCGGCGACGCGGTCCCACGCCC
>CAZCJT010000584.1:0-2059 GCA_964498565.1 uncultured Acidimicrobiaceae bacterium | reverse complement strand
CCGTGGGGCGGCCGCCCCCGCCACTGCCGAGGAGGTGGGCGAGCTCGGCCTCGAGCTGGTGCTCGGCCTCGTCGGCGAGCTTGTGCCCACCGGCGGCGAACAGCTTGATGCCGTTGTCCGGGAACGGGTTGTGCGACGCCGAGATCACCGCGCCCGGGACGCCGAGCCGTGCCGCGGCGTGGGCCACCACCGGCGTGGGCACGACCCCGAGCAGGCCGACGTCGACACCCTCGGACGCGTACCCGGCGGCGAGCGCCGCCTCGATCATGGGGCCGGACCGACGCGTGTCACGACCGATGACCACGGCATCGCCGCCCAGCACGCGCGCCGAAGCTCGCCCCAGTGCCAGGGCGAGCTCCGGTGTCAGGTCTTCGTTGGCGACGCCGCGGACGCCGTCGGTGCCGAACGACAGCATCCGACGTGGCGGATCAGCGCTTCGAGTACTGCGGCGCCTTGCGGGCCTTCTTGAGGCCGTACTTCTTGGACTCCTTCTTGCGCGGATCGCGGCGCAGGAGCCCTTCGTGCTTCAGCTCGCCACGGCGCTCGGGATCGAGCTCGGCGAAGGCCCGGGCGAGGCCGAGGCTCATGGCGCCGGCCTGGCCCGTGGTGCCGCCACCGGCGATGGTGCAGTCGATGTCGTAGTGCTCCTCGGCCTCGGCGACGGCCACGGGGGCGAGGGCCAGGCTCTGGAGGGCGTCGGTCGGGAAGTAGACCTTCACGTCCTTGCCGTTCACGGTGACGTTGCCGCTGCCGGGACGGAGCCGGATGCGGGCCACGGCGCGCTTGCGGCGGCCGGTGGCCTGGACGAGGGGCTTGGTGCTCACGGTTGCTTCCTTCAGCTCACGCGGGCGCGGGCCCGGGAGTCGATCTCGAGTTCCTTGGGCTGCTGGGCGGCGTGCGGGTGCGTGGGACCTGCGTACACCTTCAGCTTGGTCAGCATCTGGGCGCCGAGCCGGTTCTTCGGCAGCATGCCCTTGATGGTGCGGCGCACGGCCTCGGCCGGCTTGCGGTCGAGGGCGTCGCTGTAGCTCATCGACTTGATGCCGCCGGGGAAGCCGGAGTGGCGCCACACCTTCTTCTTCTCGGCCTTGCCGGAGGTCAGCACGACCTTGTCCGCGTTCACCACGATCACGTGGTCGCCGCAGTCGAGATGGGGAGCGAACATCGCCTTGTGCTTGCCCCGCAGGACCCGGGCGACCTCGGTGGCCAGACGGCCGAGGACCATGCCCTCGGCGTCGATGACCCACCACTCGCGGGTGATCTCGCTGGCTTTCGGTGAATACGTGCGCACGGGTGCGAACCTGACTGTCTGGTGTCTCGCGACTGCGGATGCGAAGCTGCTCGGGGCGCGGGAGGCCCCAAGGCGCAAGGGACAAATCTACGGGCGGGCGCGGATCTGCTGCAACCTGGCGCCGGACACGGCCCCGGTAGCGTGCCACGCGATGACCCATCGACCCCGCCTGACGGCGTTCTCCCACGGCGCCGGCTGAGCGTGCAAGCTCGCCCCCGGCGAGCTGGCGCACGTCGTGCGCCGTCTGGCACCTCCTGGTGATCCCAACCTCCTGGTCGGGGCGCTGTCCGGCGACGATGCCGCCGTGTGGCGCCTCTCGGACGAGCGCGCCCTGGTCGTCACCGCCGACTTCATCACCCCGGTTGTCGATGACGCCCGCACCTGGGGCCGCATCGCGGCCGCCAACGCCGTGTCCGACGTCTACGCCATGGGCGGCAGCCCACTGCTGGCGCTGAACCTCGTCGGCTGGAACGTCGACGAGCTGCCCACCGAAGTGCTGGGCGACGTGCTGCAGGGCGGGCTCGACATCGCCACGGAGGCCGGCTTCGTGGTCGCCGGCGGGCACACCGTCGACGACCCCGAACCCAAGTACGGGATGGCCGTGGTGGGCGAGGTCCACCCTGACGAGGTGCTCACCAACGCGGCCTTCCGGCCCGGCGACCTGCTCGTACTCACCAAGCCCCTGGGCATCGGCATCGCCACCACCGGCATCAAGCGCGACCTGGCGCCGCCCGCGCTGGCGTCGGCAGCCGTGACCTCGATGGTCCG
>CAZCJT010000583.1:0-2065 GCA_964498565.1 uncultured Acidimicrobiaceae bacterium | reverse complement strand
GCGCCGCGCTGTCGCTGCGGGTCACCGCCACCCACGGCCTGGCGCCCGCCGCCGTGCACGACGCCGACCGGCCCGAGGACCTGGCGGTGCGCGCCACTGCGGGACGGCTGGCCAGAACTCCTAGCATCGGACAGGTGCAGGTCCCCGCCATCGACATCCCCACCCTCCGCCAGAAGCTCGACGCGGGTGAGCCGCTGTTCGACGTGCGCCAGCCCGACGAGTACGAGGAGGCCCGGGCCCCCGGCGCCGTCCTCGTGCCGCTCGGCGAGGTGCCCGACCGGATCGACGAGTTCCCCACCGATCGCACCGTCTACGTGATCTGCAAGTCCGGCGGTCGGAGCGCCAAGGCGGTCGAGCACCTCCGCGCCAACGGGGTCGACGCCGTCAACGTCGACGGCGGCACCATGGCGTGGATCGAGGCGGGGAACGCGGTGGAGCGGGGTGCCTGACACCGCACCGGCCCGCTGGATCGACACCAGCGCCGGCCTCCTGGAGCTGATCGATGAGCTGTCGGGTACCAGCCGCCTCGCCATCGACACCGAGTTCCACCGGGAGCGCACCTACTGGCCGCAGTGCGCGCTCGTGCAGATCGGCTGGGACGGCGGCCAAGCCCTGGTCGACCCGCTCGCCACCGACATCCGGCCCATCGGCGCGCTCCTGACCGGCCGCACCACCGTCATGCACGCGGCCGGCCAGGACCTGGAGGTGTTCCAGCACTCCGTGGGCGTCGTCCCCGACGACCTGTTCGACACCCAGATCGGGGCCTCGTTCCTCGGCATGAGCAGCATCGGACTCGCGCCGCTGGTCAACAAGATGCTCGGCGTCCACCTTCCCAAGGCGGACCGCCTCGGTGACTGGCTGGGACGGCCGCTGTCCGAGGACGCCAAGCGCTACGCCCAATCCGACGTGGTGCACCTGTTCGAGCTGCACGACCAGATGACGGCCGAGCTCGAGCAGCGGGGTCGGATGGCATGGGTGCGCAGCGAGTGCGATGCACTGGTCGAGCGCTCGCTCACCCCGAGCGACCCGGCCACGGCGTGGTGGCGGGTGAAGGAGGCCCGGCGGTTGAAGGGCACGGCGGCCGCCGTCGCCCAGTCGCTGGCGGCCTGGCGGGAGGCCCATGCCGCCGAGACCGACCGGCCCCTGCGCTCGGTGCTGCCCGACCTCGCACTCGCCGGCATCGCCCAGCGTCCTCCGTCCACGGTGGAGGACCTGGTCAAGATCCGGGGGTTGCGCGAGCGGGGCATCCCCAAGTCCATCCGCGACGACGTCCTCGACGCCGTCGCCCGGGGCAAGGCCATGGACCCCGACGACGTCTGCTATCCCGAGGACCGCCCCGTCCCCGCCGAGCTCCGCGGCGCCCTGCCGCTGCTCATGTCATGGGTCGCGCAGCGGGCCCGGGAGCTCGACCTCGACCCGGCCGTGCTGGCCACCCGGGGCGACCTCGAGGGGTTCCTGCGAGACGACGACGACAACCGCCTGGCCGCCGGGTGGCGGGCCGAGGCGCTGGCCACGGGCATCAGCGACCTGCTCGAGGGTCGGGCGTGCCTGTCCTTCGCCAAGGGCGAGGGCCTGGTCCTGCGCCCGCTCGATCGGTGATCCGCCGCAGGCCCGGGCCAGGATCACCGGCGGAGCGCTGCGTGTGGCGAACAGCCACGCCGCTACACTGAGCGATTCTCAAGCCCCCACGAGTCGGGAGCACGCCCGTGAAAAAGGGTCGACATCGTCGTTTCGAAGAGGCCCGGGCGCTGAAGCGCTCGGACGCCGGCATTGACATCTCGGACATCTTCGGGGAGGCGCCGCCGGAACCCTGCGAGGAGTGCGGCGCCGCGCCGGGGGCCGAGCACGCGTCCTGGTGCCTGGCCGACGCCGACGACGCCTAGCTGACGTCTCCCCACGCGTTGGGGGCGGGACGCCCACCACCTAGGGTTCCCCCCGTGCTGAAGCGCGTGCTGGGGGTCGGTCTCCTCTTCGTCGCGGCCTGCGGGCCCGGCGAGGCGACGCCGGTGGAGCGCGCCGGCATCACCCCCCAGCAGCTGCCCCAGGTCGAGCTGCCGGCGCCGCT
>CAZCJT010000582.1:0-2067 GCA_964498565.1 uncultured Acidimicrobiaceae bacterium | reverse complement strand
ACGACACCCTGGTCACCGGCCCTATCGCGAAGCCGGCTGAAGATAACGGCACTTCAGGGATGGGCTGCGGAGTCGCATGCCCGAGGTTGGAGGATGGCGCAGTAGCCGTCGCAGTCGGCCGGGTTCTGTTCGGCGGCGCGCTGGGCCAGGCGGTCGAGCAGGGAGCGGGTCTCTTTGAGCTCGCGGATCCGCTCGTCGACATCGGTGAGGTGTTGGTGGATGAGGTCGGTGACGTGTCCGCAGGCGGGTTCACCGCTGTCGGAGATCGCAAGCACCTGTCGGATTTCAGCGAGGGTCAGTCCGGCGGTCTGCGCGTGGCGGATGAAGCTGAGCCGGTCCAGGGCGTCCGGGTCGTAGTCGCGGTACCCAGACGGCGTGCGAACCGGGTCGACGAGGAGTCCCTCCGCTTCCCAGAAGCGGATGGTCTTTGCGGTGACGCCGCTCTGGGCAGCGAGTTCCCCGATGAACATTCGCTCGACCCCTTGACCTTCCATTGCGGTGGAAGGTTTACGGTAGCTCGCAGACCGCAACTCGCCACCGTGAGAAGGTACGCCATGAAGCTCGAACTGCTGTACTTCGATGACTGCCCGAACTGGAAGGTCGCCGCGCAACGCCTCGATGATGTCGCAGGCGGCCGTGGTCTGACGGTGGAGCGTTGTCTCGTGACGACGCCCGAGGAGGCCGAGGCGGCCCGGTTCCGGGGTTCGCCGACGATCCTGGTCGACGGGCAGGACCCGTTTGCTGCGGGGGATGAGCCGTTCGGGCTGGCGTGCCGGGTGTACCAGACCCCCGACGGCCCGGCCGGGGCCCCGACCACCGAGCAGCTCGAAGCGGTCCTCGATGCGTGACCGGGACCTCGCCCCGGCTGCCCTGGTCGGCGTGATCGCGTGCTGTGCCGTGATGGCGCTCGTCGCCGGGCTGGTCGGTGGTATGGCGTTGGCTGCGATCGGGCGGTTCACGGTGGTCTCTGTCGCCGGTCTCGGCGTCGTCGTGGCCATCGCGTGGTGGCTTGATCGTCGCCGGCACCGTCACGACCGCACCGACGCCACCGACGACCGGTCGACGCACCCCGAGGGAACCCTTCGATGACCGACGCATACGACCTGATCGTCATCGGCGCCGGCATGGCCGGCGCCGCGGCGGCGAACAAATGCGCCTCGGAGGGATGGAAGGTCGCGATCGTCGACGAGCTGCCCTACGGGGGAACCTGCGCGCTGCGGGGTTGTGACCCCAAGAAGATCCTGCGTCGCGGCGCCGAGATCATCGACAGCGCCCGGCTCATGGCCGGAAAGGGCATCGACGCCAACGGCGTGAACATCAACTGGGCCGACCTGATGAAGCACAAGCGCGGCTTCACCGACCGGGTTCCGCAGAACATGGAAGCCGGGCTCTCTGGCAACGGTGTCGAGACCCTGCACGGCACCGCCAGGTTCGAGGCCGAGCACCGCCTCGTCATCGAGCGGCGTCGCCGCAGCGATGTCGCTCGGCTTCGTGGTCGTGTTCGCCACCGCCGGCTTGGTCATCGACCAGCTCACGAGCGCAACCTGGCAACGCCTCCCCTGGGTCACCGTCACCATCGGCGCCGCCCTCGTCGGGGCCGGCATGGCCATGGTGATCGGTTGGAAGCCGTCACTCGCTGTGCGAGCGCCGGACCTCGCGTCGGGACGCCGTGGAGTCGCCGCCATGGCCGGCTACGGCGCGAGCTTCGCGCTCGCATCACTGTCGTGCACGATCGGCCCATTCCTCGCCGTCACCGGCGTAGCCCTCACGCAATCCGCCGCCCGCGGGATCGTGACCTACGTTGCCTATGCGCTCGGCATGGGAAGCATCATCCTTGCAATCAGCATCGCCGCCGCCGTCGCCCACACGACACTCACGCGAGCCATGCGAAGCCTCGTCCGGGTCGGACCACGCCTCGGTGGCGCGCTCATGATCGCTGCCGGCGGCTACGCCATCTGGTACGGCAGGTGGGAACTCCGTGTCTACGCCGGCAATCTCGAAGGAGTGTCCGGTCCCGAAGTACGAGGTCAGCGCCGAGACGGTGTGCGACCCTGACTGATCTGTTGG
>CAZCJT010000581.1:0-2076 GCA_964498565.1 uncultured Acidimicrobiaceae bacterium | reverse complement strand
GTGGTCCTGGAGCCCTAGGTGCTGGTCCACGGCCCCAGGATCGCACCCCGAGCCGCTCGACGGCGATGGCGGGGGACATGTGCCTTCCCCGCCTCCCCGGCGCCCGGTCAGTGGTTGCGCAGCGCGTCGATCAGCTCGGACTTGTCCATGTCGGACCGGCCATCGATGCCGACCTCCTTGGCCTTGTCGTAGAGATCGTCCTTCTTCCAGTCCTCGTAGGGCCGGGCCGAGCCCCCCTTCGTCGCCGTGCTGCTCCGGTCGGAGTTGGCGATGCGTGCCGCCTTCTCCTTGCTCATGCCGTCGGCGCGCAGCGCCTCGTACTGCTCGTCGTCCTTGATGCTGGAACCGTGGTCCTTGGCCATCGCTCCTCCTCGGATCGCTTCGATCCGGACCTACCCGGCGCCGAGCGCTCCTGGAACCGGTCCCGCGGAACCGGGCGGCGCCTGGGTACCGTCTGGGCATGACCGACCAGACCGGCCACGTCCGCGTGAGCTTCAGCGCGCACCTCGAGGAGATCGAGCGGCTGGTCATGCGCCAGTTCGGCATGGTGATCGAGGGCATCGCCGGGGCCACCACGGTGCTGCTCGCCGACGACGCCGAGGCGGCCAAGCGGCTCATCGCCCGGGACGAGATGATCGACGACCTCGAGTACCAGATCGAGGCCTCGGTGGAGCAGCAGCTGCTGCTCGAGTCGCCGGTGGCGCGGGACTTCCGCTTCCTCATGACCGTGTCGCGCATCGTGCCCGAGCTCGAGCGCAGCGGCGACCTGGCCGAGCACGTGGCGGCCGAGGCGGCACGCGGCTTCGGCCGGGCGCTCACCCCATCCCTCCGCGGCGCGGTGCAGGACATGGGCGACATCGCCGGGGCCATGTGGCGCACGTGCGCCGACGCCTTCCGCGACCACGACGGCGAGGCCGCCACCGCACTGGACCGCACCGACGACCAGCTCGATGCCATCCACCGCCGCTTCGTCGACGAGGCGGCCGAGCAGCTCAGCGGCGAGGACGTCAGCAGCGCCGCCCTGGTGGGCCGGTACTACGAGCGCCTCGGTGACCACGCGGTCAACATCGCCGGGCGCATCTGCTACCTGGCCACCGGGCGCCCGCAGCGGGGCTGAGCGTCGCCTTCGGCGACCTCGAGTCGACGTTCAGCCCGAGACGATCTCGCTGGTCTGCATGACCGGCTGGATCGAGGTGTAGTTCGCGACGTCGGCGATGACCGCACCCGTGCCCTCGCCCGCCATCGCCGCGCCGAGCGCCTCGAGGGAGTCGAAGGTGAAGTGGACGGCGGCCTCGTAGGGTCCGTCGACGCCCTTGTCGATCTGGGCGCCGGCGGGGTCCACGCCCCAGGTCTTGCACGCCAGCGGGACGTGGGAGTCCCGGTAGTAGTCGTGGTCGAACTCGGCACCTTCGGTCTTCGGGTAGAACACGCTCAGACGGATCATGGGTGGGGTTCCCTGCTCTCGGATCGGATGGTCGGCGCAGCCTGACCGAACGGTCAAGATGGCGCAACCGGTGCTCTAGGTTGCGCCCATGACCGGTGTGCTTGATCGTCTGTTCGGTGTCGAGGGCAAGCAGGTGGTGGTGACCGGCGGCAGTCGCGGCATCGGCGCCATGATCGCCCAGGGCTTCGTCGAGGCCGGCGCCCACGTCTACATCTCGGCCCGCAAGGCCGATGCGTGCGACGCCACGGCGGCCGAGCTCGATGCCCTCGAGGGCCCCGGCACGTGCACCTCCATCCCCGCCGACCTGTCCACGCAGGACGGTGTCGACGCGCTCGCCGCGGCCGTCGCCGAGGCGACCGGTGGCGTGGTCCACGTGCTCGTGAACAACGCGGGCGCCACCTGGGGCGAACCGCTCGACGACTACCCGGAGTCGGCGTTCGACAAGCTGTTCAACATCAACGTGAAGGGCGCGTTCCTGCTCACCCAGGCGCTGCTGTCGGCGCTGCGGGCCGCCGGATCCGAGGACGATCCAAGCCGCGTGATCAACATCGGGTCCATCGACGGCATCCGCACCCCGTCCATGGAGACCTACGCCTACAGCACCACCAAGGCCGGCATCCTCGCCCTCACCC
>CAZCJT010000580.1:0-2083 GCA_964498565.1 uncultured Acidimicrobiaceae bacterium | reverse complement strand
GCCTCGTGGGCGACAGTGGCGGCGAGCAGGGCGTTGCGGCCGTCGAACCGCCGGTAGACGGTGCTGCGCCCCACGCCGGCGAGCTCGGCCACCCGGTCGACCTCCAGGTCCTCGAGGCCGACGTCGACCAGCAGGCTCCCGGCGGCGTCGAGGATGCGGCGGTCGACGTCCTCCGTGTCGGCCGACCGGTCCATGAGCGCGGCGAGCACCGCGTCGGCGTCGACGCGGGTGGCGACCTTGGGCATCAGGCCGGGATCGGTTCGGGACGGGGGGCGGCGATGTGCTTCATGCGCTTGATCGACCACAGGTAGGGGCCGCGGGTCAGTCGCTGCGGCACGACGCGGCCGGCGTCGCGCACGGCTCGCCGGAACCCGGCCAGCGCCAGCTCGTCGGTGGTGGTCCACGGGATGTCGAAGCGGGCCCGGACCACGGGGGGGAGCCCGCCGATGGTCATCGTCCGCATGAGCGGGGTGGCCAGTGCGGCGACGGGCCCCGGCATGCCGGGGGGCGAGACCCGGGCCTCGAGCGCCATCTCGATGGCCCGGGCGGCGGTCGGCGTCATCTCCAGCTCGGTGCGGCAGATCTGGTGGAAGCGGGCCTCGAAGGCCTTGTGGTCGCCCGGGACCGGCCGGTCGCTGACGCCGTAGCGCCGGTACCAGGTGACGGTCTCCTGGTAGAGCTGCTCGCGCCTGCGGGGCGAGAGGCTGCGGTGGTCCCACTCGTCGGCGGTCTGGAACATCTCCCAGGTGAAGGTGGCGTGCGCCCACCAGTACGTGTCCGGGTCGAGGGCGTGGTAGCGCCGACCGTGGGCGTCGGTGCCCCTGATGCCCTTGTGGAGGTCGCGGATGTCCCGACCCCGCTGGTCGGCGTCGTCGGCGAAGATCGTCGCCCAGATCCGGGGCACCGAGCGGTGGATGCGGTCCCACGGCTCGGAGAAGAACGCGGAGTGCTCCTCGACGCCCTGCCCGAGGTGGGGCCACATCAGTTGGAGGATCCCGGCGCTCAGCCCCGACAGCCCGGAGCGCCAGTCGGCGGCGATGTCCCACAGCAGCGAGCCGGGCCCCAGCGGGGCGCCGGCGGCCGGGTGGTCGGTGGACGCGGGGATCACGACTTGGGACACAGGCTCAGTCTATGTCCCACCGGTGACCGCAGACCATGTGCGCGTAGTCCCTTTGGACGGGCTATCGGAGAAATGGCCCACACTCGCTATATCGCCCCGAACCGGACATCGCGACAGTGGACGCAACACCGGAGACCGCCGTGACGGTCCGCCCAGGAGATGTTCCCCCCGATGCCCACCGTCCGCACCACCTGCCCGACCTGCGACACCGTGCTCATCGACGCCGGCGCGCTGACCATCCGTCGCCGCCCCGACGCCGACCGCACCGAGTGCTGCTTCGTCTGCCCCGACTGCGTGCAGACCGTCGTCCAGCCCGTGAGCGACAAGATGGTGCCGGTCCTCATCGGTGCCGGCTGCATGGTGGAGGACTGGGAGGTCAGCGACGCCCGCTCGCTCCACCCCTCCGGCGGCGGCATCAGCGAGAGCGAGATCCGCGACTTCGTGGCCTCGCTCGACCGGGACGACTGGTTCGGCGAGCTCCTCAGCTGAGCTGAACCCCTGATCGGGCGGGCACTCGTTCAGGGACGGGTCGGGACGGCCGGCCGCCGCGGTGGTGCCGGCGCCGAGGTCCGCGGCCCGTCCTTGAGCGTGAGGAACGGTCGCTCGACGAGGAACCACGACAGCAACGTGGTCGCTGCGGTCGCGGCGATCACCGTCGCGCCCCGGACCACGTCGGACGCGTCGGGGAGCTGCTCGTCGACGACGAGGATCACCGGGAAGTGCCACAGGTACAGCCCGTAGGACACCTTCCCGATCGCCACCAGCGGCGAGAGCGACAGCAGGCGAGGGAGCCAGAAGTCGCCGGCCCGGACGCAGGCCAGCACGACGACTGCCGCCGCCAGGGCGAAGGTGAGCGACCCCCACTCGAGGTAGCGCCGGTCGTTGGCGAGCGAGTCACCGCCCGGGTGCACCCGGGCCACGAAGACCAGGTAGGCGAGCGCCACCGGAGCCGCCACGACCCCC
>CAZCJT010000579.1:0-2087 GCA_964498565.1 uncultured Acidimicrobiaceae bacterium | reverse complement strand
ACCACCGTCCCCAGGAGCAGCTCGGTCCCGATGGCGACCACCTCGCAGCGCATCGTCCGGACCGTACTCGGCGCCCCTCCGGCGACGACCGTGAGTGAGTCCTCACTCAGATATGGTCCGCCGCCGTGTCACCCACGCGCACCGGCCGCCCGGCTCGCGCCGCCCCGAGGAGATCGTGACCACCTTCCTCCACGGCACCCTCGCTGAGACCGTTCGGGGTGGCCGGTGCTGATCCGCCTGCTCCGCTCGCACCTGTGGCCCTACCGGCGCGTCCTCGCCGCCGTCGTGGTGCTGACGACCATCCAGACCTCGGCGGCGCTCACGCTGCCGACGCTGAACGCCGACCTGATCGACAAGGGTGTGCTGCGCGGCGACAACGGCTACATCCACTCGACCGGCGCGCTGATGCTCGGCTTCACCGTCGTCCAGATCGTCTTCGCGGTCGTGGCCGTCTGGTACGGCGCCCGCACCGCCATGCGGTTCGGGCGCGACCTGCGGCGCGACCTGTTCCACCGGGTCACGGGCTTCTCCGCCCGCGAGGTCGGTCTGCTCGGGGCCCCGTCGCTCATCACCCGCATCACCAACGACACCCAGCAGGTGCAGATGGTGGTGGTGATGGCCTGCACGATGCTGATCCAGGCCCCCATCACCCTGGTCGTCGGCATCGTCATGGCCCTGCGTGAGGACGTGGGCCTGTCCATCGTCCTCGCCGTGTCGATGCCGCTCGCCGTGATCCTGCTCGGGACGATCGTGGGCCGCATGGTGCCGGCGTTCCGGGTCATGCAGGAGCGCATCGACGAGGTGAACCGAATCCTGCGCGAGCAGATCACCGGCGTGCGGGTCGTCCGGGCCTTCGTGCGCGAGGACCAGGAGCAGGCCCGCTTCGCCGTCGCCAACGTCGAGCTCACCGACACCTCCCTGCAGGCCGGGCGCCTCATGGCCGCCATGTTCCCGACCGTCACGCTGCTCATCAACGTGTCGAGCGTCGCCGTGCTGTGGGTGGGTGCCGACCGGATCAGCGACGGGAGCCTCCAGGTCGGCTCGCTGGTCGCCTATCTCAGCTACCTCATCCAGATCATGATGGCCATCGTCATGGCCACCTTCATGGTGTCGATGATCCCCCGGGCCGCGGTCGCCGCCAGACGCATCCAGGAGGTGCTGGAGACCGACACCTCCGTGGTGCCCCCGACCGACCCGGTGCGCGACGTGCCCGAGCACGCCACGGTCGAGCTGCGCGACGTCTCGTTCGGGTACCCGGGCGCGCAGGAGCCGGTGCTGCGCGACATCAGCTTCGCCACCGGACCGGGCCGGACCACGGCCGTCATCGGCAGCACCGGCGCCGGCAAGACGACCCTGGTCGGCCTGGTTGCCCGCCTCTTCGACGCGACCGGCGGCCAGGTCGTGATCGACGGCGTCGACGTGCGCGACCTCGACCCCGACATCCTGTGGCAGATCATCGGCTACGTGCCCCAGCGCCCGTACCTGTTCTCCGGCACCATCCGCTCCAACCTCGAGTACGGCCGACCCGACGCCACCGACGCCGAGATGTGGGAGGCGCTCGAGGTGGCCCAGGCCGCCGACTTCGTGCGGGCCATGCCCGACGGCCTCGACAGCCCGATCGAGCAGGGCGGCACGAACGTGTCGGGCGGCCAGCGCCAACGCCTCTCGATCGCCCGGGCCCTGGTCCGGCGTCCGGAGATCTACCTGTTCGACGACTCGTTCTCGGCCCTCGACGTGGCCACCGACGCCCGGCTCCGCTCGGCGCTGCGGCCCCACACCAGGGACGCGGCAGTCATCACCGTGGCCCAGCGGGTCTCGACCATCATCGACGCCGACCAGATCCTGGTGCTCGAGGACGGCCGCATCGTGGGCCGGGGCCGGCACGACGAGCTGCTCGACACCTGCCCGACCTACGCCGAGATCGTGGCCTCCCAGATCGGCGAGCAGGCCGAGGAGGTCGTGTGAGCGAGGACGACGACGCGACGAGCGAGGACATCCGCACCCTCAAGGCGAAGGCCGCCGCGGGCGGCGGGCACTGGGGCTCGGCCATGCCCGGGGAGCGCTCCGGCGACTTCGGCACCGCCGTG
>CAZCJT010000578.1:0-2091 GCA_964498565.1 uncultured Acidimicrobiaceae bacterium | reverse complement strand
CGGATCGTCGTCCCCGCCGGTTGCGACGAGGGCGACGCCCCCAGCGAGGACCGCGGCGGCGACCGCGGCCGCAGCGAGCAGCATCGGGCGTCGACGGCCCGCTGCGGAGGTGGTGGTCTCAGTCATGCCGATCCGACGTCGCGGCACGGCGTCCGGTTCCCGGCGCGACCAGACCACTTCTCCCTGGGTGGCCGGCCGGGGCGTCGGTACCCTCGGCGCCGTGCTGCACCTGTTCGACACCGCGAGGGGAACCGCCGTCCCCTTCGAGCCCTCCACGCCGGGGAAGGCCTCGATCTACGCGTGCGGGCCCACGGTGTACGGCCCCCCGCACCTCGGCCACGGCCGGAACCAGGTCTCCTACGACCTGTTGCGGCGCTACCTGGCATGGTCCGGGTACGAGGTCACGTTCGTGTCGAACGTGACCGACATCGACGACAAGATCATCGAGCGGGCCAATCGCGAGGGCCGGCCCTGGCAGGAGATCACCGACCGCTGCGAGGCCGTGTGGTTCCAGAGCATGGACCTCCTCGGCATCCTCCGCCCCGACCACACGCCCCACGCCACCGGCTACGTCGACGAGATGGTGGCCCTCATCGGGCGGCTGCTCGACCGGGACGTGGCCTACACGACGTCGGACGGCGTCTACCTCGACGTGTCGAAGGTCGACGGCTACGGGCTGCTCGCCCACGGCGACCTCGACCAGCTGCGCAGCGGCGCGCGCGTCGAGGCCAACGAGGAGAAGCGCTCACCGCTCGACTTCGCCCTCTGGAAGCTGGCCAAGGCGGGCGAGCCTTCGTGGCCGGCGCCGTTCGGCGACGGCCGTCCGGGCTGGCACACCGAGTGCGTGGTGATGAGCCTCGACCTGCTCGGCGAGGGCTTCGACATCCACGCCGGCGGCAGCGACCTGCAGTTCCCGCACCACGAGAACGAGCGGGCCCAGGCGGTGGCCGAGGGCAAGCGCTTCGCCAACCTGTGGTTCCACCACGGGATGGTCGAGATCGACGGCGAGAAGATGTCGAAGTCGCTCGGCAACGTCGAGAACCTCCTCGACCTGATGGCGGCCTACGACCCCCGGGCCTTCCGGCTGCTGGTGCTGCGGGCCCACTACCGCTCGCCGATCGACGTGAGCGACGACGCCATGCGGGACGCCGAGGCGGCGCTGGCCAAGCTCGACTCCTTCGCCCGCCGCTTCACGGATCGCACCCGGGGCGTCGAATCCGCCGCCGAGGTCATCGAGCGGTTCCGGACCGCGATGGACGACGACCTGAAGACGCCCACCGCCGTCGCCACGCTGTTCGACGCGGTGCGGCGGGCCAACGACGTCGACGACCTCCCCGCGGCGGCGGCGGCGATCGAGATCGCCGGCGTGCTGGGCCTCGAGCTGCGGGGACGGGTCGCCGAGGTCCCCGACGACGTGCTCGCACGCGCCACCGCCCGGGACGAGGCCCGGGCGGCGAAGGACTGGGCGGCGGCCGATCAGATCCGTGATGCGCTCACTGCCGACGGCTGGATCGTCGAGGACACCGTCGACGGGACCAGGGTCCGCCCGGCCTGACGCCGGTGGACCCGAGGCATCAGAGGCCGATGCGCTCGATGATCTCGTTGACGCCGGAGGTGATGGGCGTCAACGCATCGAGCACCGGGCTGAGGACGTCGGTGACGGGGGCGACCACGGTGTTGACGATCTCCTCGACCGGATCGATCACGGGGTCGAGCCGCTCGGGCGTGTCGATCACAAGGGGCGCCTGACCGGGATCGGGGTCGAGGTCGACGCTGATCGGGCCGACCGCGACCGCGGTGTTCTCACCGAGATCCACGTCGACGGGAAGCTGGCCGGGGGAGGACGGCGACTCCACCGCCGGTGCGGCCGGCGCCGTCGGGCCGGCGGATGCCGTGGGGTCGGTCGCGGCTGCTGGGGCCGCCACCTCGGTGGCGACGCCGGCGGTGCGCGGGGCCGGGCTACTGGTGGTGAGAGGACGGCTGCCCCGCACGGGCACCGGGTCCTCGAGCACGGGCAGGGCCAGCTAGGTGAGGTCGATGGGCCGAGGGGCGTCGATGTCGGCCACCAGCGGCGCGAGCGGGGAGGCGACC
>CAZCJT010000577.1:0-2105 GCA_964498565.1 uncultured Acidimicrobiaceae bacterium | reverse complement strand
CGTGGCCGCGACGGTGGACTCCGCGTAGCGCAGGACGGGGAGGTGGTCGCGGCTGGGGACGCGACGCCGGCCGTCCCGCTCGAACAGCTCGATCCCCAGCCGCCGCTCGAGCTCGGCGATGCCCTGCGACAGCGCCGATGGCGACACGCCCACGGCGGCGGCGGCCTCGCCCCAGGTGGCGTGGCGGTCGATGGCCACCAGGTACTCGAGCTGCTGGGTCGTCAGCTGGAGGCCCGTGGGCGGGGTGCGCACCCTCGCACGATAGTTCAGTGTTCCTGAACCGACGTTGCCTTCTGTTCACGGTTGTTCATACTGAGCCCATGACCGCACGAGACATCGCGCCCGCCACGGGCAAGCTCGGCGTGCTCCTCCCGGGGCTCGGCGCCGTTGCATCCACCTTCATCGCCGGCGTGCTGCAGGCCCGCCAGTCGGGCGTCGCACCGATCGGCTCGCTGAGCCAGATGGCGCACATCCGCCTCGGCGACCGCGAGGACGGCCGCAACCCGCTGATCAAGGACTTCGTGCCGCTGGCCAGCCTCGACGACATCGTCTTCGGGGGCTGGGACCCGATCTCCCCGAACGCGCTCGAGGCGGCCCGCACCGCCGGCGTGCTCGAGGAGCGGGACCTGGCGCCGATCTCGGCCGAGATGGAGGGCATCGTGGCCATGGACGCGGTGTTCGACCAGAGCTGGGTCTCCCGGCTCGAGGGCACCAGGGTCAAGACCGGTGCCTCGAAGATGGAGCTGGCCGAGCAGCTGATCGCCGACATCGACGGCTTCCGCACCGAGAACGGCTGCGACCGCCTCGTCATCGTCTGGTGCGCGTCGACCGAGGCCTACCGCGACGTGACCGAGGTCCACCAGAGCGTCGAGGCCTTCGAGCAGGGCCTGCGCGACAGCGACCCGATGATCAGCCCGAGCCAGATCTACGCCTACGCCGCGCTGATCTCCGGCGTCCCCTTCGCCAACGGCGCCCCGAACCTGTCCACCGACCTGCCCTGCATGATCGAGCTCGCCCTGCGCGAGGGCGTGCCGATCGGCGGCAAGGACTTCAAGACCGGCCAGACCCTGATGAAGACGATCCTGGCCCCCGGCTTCAAGGCCCGCATGCTCGGCCTGCGGGGCTGGTACTCCACCAACATCCTGGGCAACCGCGACGGCGAGGTCCTGGACGACCCCGAGAACTTCCGGTCCAAGGAGGTCTCCAAGCTCGGCGTGATCGACACGATCCTCCAGCCCGACGCCTACCCGGACCTCTACGGCAACGTCGACCACGTCGTGCGGATCAACTACTACCCGCCCCGGGGCGACAACAAGGAGGGCTGGGACAACATCGACATCTTCGGGTGGATGGGCTACCCGATGCAGATCAAGGTCAACTTCCTGTGCCGGGACTCGATCCTCGCCGCCCCCCTCGTGCTCGACCTGGCCCTGTTCTTCGACCTGGCGGCCCGGGCCGGCGAGTCCGGCGTGCAGGAGTGGCTGAGCTTCTACTTCAAGGCGCCGATGGTCGCGAACGACGACCTGCTGCCCGAGCACGACATCTTCATCCAGCAGATCAAGCTGAAGAACACCTTGCGCGTGTGGATGGGCGAGGACCCCGTCACCCACACCGAGCAGTAGTCAGGGAGCCGCCGCCGGTTCCGGCTCAGCCCGGTCCTCCGACGCCGCCCTCGGCCGGGGCGGCGTCCTCGTCCGGGCCCAGCCGGTGCGGGGCGACCACGGCAGCGTGGGCATGCGGGCAGCGGCGAAGGCGAACCCGACGGCGGTGACGATCGCGACGGCGAGGGCGGTCCGGTCCGACAAGTCGTGGAGCCGGCCCGTCTCCCGCAACGCCAGGTATACGCCGTAGTGGCCGACGAAGATGCCGAACGTGTGGGCACCGGCGCGGCGGATGATGGTGCCGAGGTGCCCGGCATCGTCGAGGCGCGGTGACGTGACGGCGAGGTACAGCAGCGCCGTGCCGGTCAGGCCGGGCACGAGGAAGCTGGCCTCGCCCGGGTACCGGTCGGGCAGATCGCCGGTCAGCACCAGACCCGCGGTCCACGCGACGCCCCCCACCGAGGCGGCCAGGGCCGTCGCCCGCTCCCGAGCGTGACCGAGGTG
>CAZCJT010000576.1:0-2115 GCA_964498565.1 uncultured Acidimicrobiaceae bacterium | reverse complement strand
GGCGAGCCGGCTCGCTGCTCACCCGGCTCCAGGACGCCATCCGCGGCGACGAGCCCCTGCCCGCCCCCGGCGAAGCGCTCCCCCGGCTCAGCGACGACGATCGTTCCGTGCAGGTCCACGCCTGCCACGGCCGGGGCCGCCAGGTCGAGGTGCTCCGCGACGCCATCTGCCACCTCCTGGCCGACGACCCCAGCCTCGAGCCGCGGGACGTCATCGTCCTGTGCCCCGACATCGACGAGTACGCCCCCCTCCTGCACGCCACGTTCGGCGCCCGCGCCCTCGACGGCGCCGACGACCTGCCCGGTCCGCCGGTGCTGCCCTACCGGCTGGCCGACCGCTCCCTCCGCCAGACCAACCCGCTCCTCGGTGCGCTCGCCGACCTGCTCGACCTGCTCGACGACCGCCTCACCGCCACCGAGGTCCTGCGCTTCGCCGGGCGGCCGCCCGTGCGCCGGCGCTTCGGGTTCGACGACGACGCCCTCGAACGCATCGCCGGCTGGGTGGAGGACAGCGGCGTGCGCTGGGGGCTCGACGCCGAGCACCGCCGGCCGTGGTCGTTGCACACCGTCCCGGACCAGACCTGGCGGGCCGGCCTCGACCGCGTCCTGCTCGGCGTGGCGATGGACGCCGACGATGCCCGGACGGTCGGCGGCCGGCTGCCGCTCGACGACGTCGACAGCGGGGACATCGACCTGGCCGGACGCCTGGCGGAGCTGGTCGACCGCCTCGCCACCATCGTCACCCACTGCTGCGAGGAGCGGCCGGTCGCCGACTGGGTGGCGCTGCTCGGGGAGGCCACCGACCTGCTGCTCGCCCCACCGCCTGTTGACGCCTGGCAGCGCGTGCAGGTCGACCTGCTGCTGCGCGACGTGCTGGCCGAGTCGTCCACCGCCGGACGGTCCAACGACCGGCCGCTCTCGCTCGCCGAGGTGCGGTCGCTCCTGGCCGTCCGCCTCGCCGGAGTGCCGACGCGGGCCGACTTCCGCACGGGCGCGATCACCATGTGCACCCTCGTGCCGATGCGGGCCGTCCCCCACCGGGTGGTCTGCATCCTCGGCCTCGACGACGGCGTGTTCCCGCGCGCCTCGCGCACCGACGGCGACGACCTCCTCCAGCGCGTGCCGCTGGTGGGTGACCGGGACCCCCGCACCGAGGACCGCCAGCTGCTGCTCGACGCGGTGCTGGCCGCCGAGGAATCGCTGGTCATCACCTACACCGGTCACGACGAGCGGACCAACGAGCGGCGCGCGCCCTCCGTGCCGCTCATCGAGCTGCTCGATGTGCTCGACCGCACCGCCGTCGCCGCCGACGGCACCCCGGCCGGCCAGTGGGCCCGCACCCACCACCCGCTGCAGCCCTTCGACCCCGACGCGTTCGAGGCATCGGCGCCGTGGAGCTTCGACCCGGTGCAGCTGGCAGGGGCCCGGGCCGTGGTGGCGGAACGGGTCCCACCACCGCCGTTCCTGCCCGACGCCCTCGACCCGCGCCAGGAGACCTCCGTCGCCCTCGACGACCTGGTGCGCTTCGTCCAGGACCCGCTACGCGAGCTGCTGCGCCAGCGCTTCGGGCTCTCGACGTGGGAGGACGACGATCAGGTCCCCGATGGCATCGCCATCGAGCTCGACGGGCTCCAGCGCTGGGCCGTCGGCCAGCGGATCCTGCGCCAGCTCCTGGCCGGCGTCGACCTCGACGCCGCCGTGCGGGCCGAGATCGCGGCCGGCACCCTGCCGCCGGGCGAGCTGCGCCACCGCCTGCTCGGGGAGGTCGCCAACTCGGCCCAGGCCATCCACCGCCTCGCCGTCGACGAAGGCGTGGCCGGCCCGCCCACATCGGTCGAGGTCGACGTCGACGCGGACCTGGTCGAGTCCGGAGGCGGCGTCGTGCGCCTGCTGGGCACCGTCCCCGGCGTGCGAGGCGACACCGTGGCCGAGGTGTCGTTCTCCTCGCTGAGCCCGAAGACCCGTCTGGCGCTGTGGGTGCGGCTCCTGGCCGTCAGCGCGGCTCGACCCGACCGGGAGTGGCAGACCATCGGCATCGGGCGGGCCCGCAGCGGCGGCAAGCTCGTCCGGCACCGTGCCCTCGACGGGCCATCCGAGCAGCGCGCCGCCGAGGCCA
>CAZCJT010000575.1:0-2117 GCA_964498565.1 uncultured Acidimicrobiaceae bacterium | reverse complement strand
GGGGAACAGGTAGCCGTAGACGTCGCCGATCTGCGACCGGAAGGCGAGCGCGGTCCCGACGAGGACCACCAGCACCACGACGGCGACGATGCGCAGACGTCGGGAGCTCGGGACGAGGCGCACGCCACGATGATGGCAACCGGCGCGCGGTGCCGTGGCGCGGCAGAGCCCGGTGGCCAGGCCACCGGGCTCTTCCTCGCTGTCGGTGTCGGCCCGCCGGGGCAGGTCAGCCCCGGCTCAGTGGCCGACCTTGCGGAGGTGCACCCCGCCGGCGACCGACAGGACCAGCATGACGGCAGCGGCGGCGAAGGCGGCCGTGGCGGCGATGCCGGCGATCTGGCCCATGGTCGACCAGGCGTAGGCGTTGAGGAGGGTGCCTCGCAGCATCTCGCCCTTGAAGACCGTGTCCCGCTGCTGGCTCAGGGTGGTGGCCTCCTGCTCCAGCTGGGCGATCTCCTCGGCGGGGGCACCGGCGTCGATGGCCTCCTGCAGGGCGGAGCGGGCCGCCTGGTCGGGGATCTCGCTGTAGGTGAGGCCGCCGGCCATGTTCTCCACGTGGCCCTGGATGAAGCTGGCGTAGGCCTCGGCCTCGGTGCCGGTGTCGACCTGCTCGCCACCGAACTTCGCCAGGTCCTCACGGCCCTCCTCCAGCAGCGCCTCCGTGGGCGGGAAGCTGATGTTCTGCGCCGCGAGCTCATCGCCGACGTAGTCGCTGGAGAAGTTGCTCCCCCAGGTCAGCAGGCCGCCGGCGACGGTCAGGACGACGACGGCGAGGAGGCCGGCGCCGATCAGGAGGTGGTCGATCCGGCGGCGGGTGACCGGGATGGGCTTGTCGACCGGGGTGGTCGCAGTCATGGTGGGGCGCTCCTCGAGCATCGTCATCTCGTTACCTTCTTCTGTCTCGGGTTCGGTTGCCCGATCGGGCATGAGATGAAGGTACGAGTGGACCCCCTGTCGTGGCTGGGGTCGAAGGTCCCACGCCGCAGGGCCATTCCGGCACCCGGCGTGGGACCTTTCCGCCGGCGGCCGGGCCGGATCAGCCCTCGTCGCGGAGCGCCGGCAGCAGCTCGTGGGCGGCGAAGCGGAAGAAGCCCTCCGAGGTCGGGCCGATCTGGGACACGAAGATCTCGTCGTAGCCGGCCTCCTGGTACTCGGTGAGGGAGCCGAGGTGCTCTTGGAGGTCGGGCCCGCAGGCGAACTTCTCCGCCACCATGTCCTCGGTCACGAGGGCGCCGGCCTGCTCGAAGTGGGCCGGCATGGGCAGCTCCTGGGAGGATTCGCCGGGCACCATGTTGGGCCCCCACAGGCGGTGTGCCGTCTTGACGCACTGCTCCCGATCGGGGCCCCAGCACACCTTGACCCCGGCCTGCGCCGGCCCGGAGCCGCCCTCGTCGCGGTACTGCGCGATCAGCTCGGCCTCCGGGCTGGTGCCGCAGTAGCCCTCGCCGACGCGGGCGGCGAGCGAGACGGCCTTGGGCCCGAAGCTGGACACGTAGACGGGCACCGGCTGGTCGGGCACCGAGTACAGCCGCGCGTTCTCGACCGTGTAGTGCGCGCCGTGGTGCGAGACCTGCTCGCCGGTCCACAGCGCCCGCATGACCTCGATGGCCTCCTCGAGCATGTCGAGGCGCACGTCGACCGGTGGCCAGCGGTCGCCGAGGATGTGCTCGTTCAGGTTCTCGCCGGTGCCGACGCCGAGCTGGAACCGCCCGCCGGTGAGCAGGGCGCTGGTGGCCGCTGCCTGGGCGATGATCGCGGGGTGGATCCGCACCGTCGGGCAGGTGACGGCGGTGGTGATCGGCAGCGACGTGGCGTTGGCGATGGCGCCGATCATGCTCCACACGAAGGGGCTCTGCCCCTGCTGGTCGTTCCAGGGGTGGAAGTGGTCCGAGATCCAAAGGGCCTCGAAGCCGGCCTCCTCGGCCAGGACCGCCTGGCGCACGAGGTCGTCGGGTCGGTGCTCCTCGCTGGACAGGAAGTAGCCGTACGTCGTCATCTGGTCCTCCTCGGGTGGCGTCGGCGCGGTCGCTACCCGCGGCGGGCGGCGCTCAGGACCGCAGGAGCTCGAGCCGCTCGGCCACCCGGGGCGACGCCAGACGGGCCCGCACGTCGTCGAG
>CAZCJT010000574.1:0-2118 GCA_964498565.1 uncultured Acidimicrobiaceae bacterium | reverse complement strand
GGATTCCCCCGCCTGCGGGGGAATCCGTAGGCCAGAACGAGGGGTTTCCTCCGCCGGTGCCCGATGAGCTCCGCATCGTGCCGGTCCACGGCATCGGCGAGATCACCCCTGGCGCCGACCTCGCCGGCATCATCGCCGACGCCTGCAACGCCCGACCGGCCACGGCGCTCCTCGACGGCGACGTCCTCGTCGTGACCCAGAAGGTCGTGTCGAAGGCCGAGGGGCGCATCGAGGCCATCGACACCGACGACCCTCGCGGGCACAAGGCCATCGTCGAACGGGAGTCCGTCCGCATCCTGCGCCGGCGGGGCGACCTGATCATCGCCGAGACGTCGCACGGCTTCGTGTGCGCCAACGCCGGCGTCGACCTGTCGAACATCGAAGCCGGGTACGCCGCGCTGCTCCCGGTCGACTCCGACCGCTCCGCCCGCCGCATCCGCGACGCCGTCCGCCACCGGCTCGGCATCGAGGTGGCGGTCATCGTCTCCGACACGTTCGGGCGTCCGTGGCGGCGAGGGCTCACCGACGTGGCCATCGGCTGCGCCGGCATCCGGCCCATCGCCGATCTCCGAGGCTCCACCGACTCCCTCGGCCGCGAGCTCCAGGTCACCGAGGTGTGCATCGTCGACGAGCTGGCGGGGGCCGCCGACCTGGTGTGCGGCAAGGCGTCGGGCGTCCCCGTCGCGCTCTGCCGCGGCATCGATCCCGCCTGGCTCGGCGACGGCAGCGTCGCCGACCTGATCCGACACCCCAGCGAGGACCTGTTCCGATGATCCCCCTCGACCACGACCCGCACCCCTGCCTGTCGGTGGTGATGCCCGCCTACAACGAGCAGGCCACCGTGGCCGACGCCATCGACGCCGTGCTGGCGTCCCCCTGGGTCGCCCAGCTCGTCGTGGTCGACGACTGCTCCACCGACGCGACGCCGACGATCCTCGACGCCCTCACCGACGAGCGGATCACCACGCTCCGCCACGGGATCAACCAGGGCAAGGGCGCCGCGCTGCGCACCGGCATCGCCCACGCCACGGCCGACTACGTGGTCATCCAGGACGCCGACCTCGAGTACGACCCGGCCGAGTACGCCAAGCTCCTCCAGCCCCTGCTCGACGGGAGCGCCGACGTGGTCTACGGGTCGCGGTTCGCCGGTGGCGAGTCCCACCGGGTGCTGTACTTCTGGCACTCGGTCGGGAACAAGCTGCTCACGCTGGCCTCCAACATGGTGACCAACCTGAACCTCACCGACATGGAGACCTGCTACAAGACGTTCCGCCGGGAGCTGATCCAGTCGGTCGTCATCGAGGAGGACCGCTTCGGGTTCGAGCCCGAGATCACGGCCAAGCTGGCCCGCAGCGGCGCCCGCTTCTACGAGGTCGGCATCTCCTACGACGGCCGCACCTACGAGGAGGGCAAGAAGATCGGCTGGCGCGATGGCGTGCGGGCCGTGGTCTGCATCGCCAAGTACGGCCTCCTCCGCCGCAGCTGACCGACGATCTCGCCGTCTGATCCGCGGTGTCCTGACGTCGGGACGGAACCCTCAGGTGCGGGCGGCGGCGACCGTCAGGGCCAGGCCCTCCTCGAGCGGTGTCCACGGTTCCCAGCCCAGCAGGCTCCGGGCCCGGCGGGGATCGGCGACCACCTCGCCCGGTTCGTGGGGCCGGCGCTCCCCCGGCACCTGCGGGCAGTCGACGGCGGTGATCCGCGCCACGGTGGCCTGCAGGTCGGCGATCGTGGTGGCCGCCCCGGTGCCGATCTCGACGGTGGCGCCGTCGGCCCGGTCGAGCGAGCGGACGAGGGCATCCACGGCGTCGTCCACGTAGAGCAGGTCCCGGGACTGTGAGCCGTCGCCGTGGATCACGCACGGCTCCCCGGCGAGGGCGCGCTGCACGAACACGGTCACCACGCTGGACTCGGTCGCCGTGGTCTGCCGGGGGCCGTAGACGGTGGGCAGCACCACCGTGGTGTGGGCCAGGCCGTGGCGCTCCTGGTAGGCGTCGAGGTACTCGTGCACGGCGCGGGCCGGGATGCCGCGGACCACGTCGGCCTGGGACCGTGCGCCGGCCACGCACACCACCTTGCGCACCCCGGCGGCGACCGCGGCGTCGAGCACCCGTACCG
>CAZCJT010000573.1:0-2119 GCA_964498565.1 uncultured Acidimicrobiaceae bacterium | reverse complement strand
CCATGCGCCTCGTCGACGACGGCGTGACCACGTGGATCCTCGTCGACGGCGACCTTTCGGTGCCCGGCCGACCCGGCCTGTGGGCCATCGGCGACCTGGCCCACACGCCCGGTGCGGTGGAGGACGGTGGGGCGGCACCGCAGCTGGCGCCGGCGGCGATGCAGGCCGGCGAGCTGGTGGCCGCCAACATCCTGCGGGTCGCAGCCGGTGAGCCGACCCAGCCGTTCCGCTACCGGGACAAGGGCACGATGGCCACCATCGGCCGCCGGGCCGCCGTGGCCGAGATCCCCGGCGTCCCGATCCTGGTCGGTTCGGTCGCCTGGGTGGCGTGGCTGGTCCTGCACCTCGTCATGCTCATCGGCTTCCGCAACCGGCTCTCGGTGCTCGTGAACTGGGCCTGGAACTACCTCACCTGGGACCGGGGCCCCCGCCTCATCTTCGGTCCGGGCGCCGGAGCGCCGAAGCGGCCCTGAGGCGGCGGCACGCGGCCGCCGATCAGGAGCGACCGAGGATCCGGTCGACGCGGATCTCGATGACGGAGCGATCCTCGCGGGGCGTGGGCTCGCGGTAGCGCTGCGCGTAGCGGGCCTCGGCGTCCCGACACGCGTCCGGGTCGGTCACCGCCGTCGCCGGCCCCTCGAGCGACAGCCACCGACCACCGTCGACCTGGCAGACCACGGCCCGCCCACCGGGCCGCTCGGCGACGTTGCGGTGCTTCTTCGAGGCATCCCAGGTGATGACCCGGGCGATGCCGGCATCGTGGTCCCACGTGAAGCCGACGGCCACGACATGGGGCGATCCGTCGGCCCGCAGCGTCGTGAGCGTGGCGAGGTGGCGTTCGGTGAGGAAGGTGCGGTCGGCGTCGGTGAGGTCGTCGGGGGTGCGGGCCATGGCGCCAGCCTGCCGTGCCCGCTCACTCCGCGGCGATCGCCTCGAGGATGTCGAGGCGTGCCGCCCGGCGGGCCGGCCGGATCGAGGCCAGCACGCCGAGGACGGCGGCGACCAGCACCACGATCGCGAGCTGGCCGACCGGGACGGCGAACCGGGTGAGCCCGACGGAGCCGAGCGACGTGACGAGCGCCCAGCTGACGACCAGGCCGAGGCCGAGACCGACCACGGTGCCGAGCACCGAGATGAGCACGGCCTCCCAGCGGATCGCCGAGCGCAGCTGGGCGCGGGTCATGCCCACCGCCCGGAGCAAGCCGAGCTCCCGGGTCCGCTCGTGGATCGACAGCGACAGGGTGTTGGCGATCCCGATCATGGCGATGACCACCGACAGGGCCAGCAGGGCGTTCACCAGCGTCAGGAAGCTGGTGATCTGGTCGGTGAGGCTGCCCACGAAGCCGTCCCGGTCGAGCACCTCGATGCCGGGCACCCCGGAGAGCGCCTCTTCCACCTCCCCCCGCACCCCCTCCACGTCGGCGCCGTCGGCGACCGTCGCGACCACCTGCACGAGCTGGCGCTCGCTGACCAGCCGCTCGTAGTCCGCGGTGTCGATGGACCAGAACCCGAGCAGGGTGAGGTCGTCGGACAGGCCCTGGATGGTGAGCTCCACGGTCTGGCCGCCGGTCCCGGTGAGCCGGATGACGTCGCCGACGACGAGGTCGTTGTCGGAGGCGACCCCCTGGTCCACGAGGGCGCCCCCGGGTGTGAGATCGGTGACGGCACCTTCGGCCATGCGGGCGTCGAAGACCTCCGACAGCGTGGTCGGGTCCACGGACTGCACGAACTGCGTCGCGGTCCCGCCGTCGGGATAGGTCACCTGCGCCTGGGTGAAGCCCACCCGCGACACCGTCTCGACGCCCTCGATGCCGGCGATGGTGTCGGCCACCGAGGGCGGGAACCCGCCGGGGCCACCGAAGCCGCCGCCCTGGGCCTGCACGATGAGGTCGCCGGTGAAGCCCCGCTCGACCTCGGCGACGACCGACTCCCGGGCCGAGGCGGCGAAGACGGTGATGAAGCCGATGAGGGCCACGCCGATGAGCAGCGCCGACGCCGTGGCCGACGTGCGCTTGGGGCTGCGGGCCGCGTTCTCCGTGGCCAGCACGCCGGTGATGCCGCGGAGCCGGGGGAGGGCCGCGCCGAGGGTCCGCACGCTCGGCTCGGCTAGGACGGGGCC
>CAZCJT010000572.1:0-2123 GCA_964498565.1 uncultured Acidimicrobiaceae bacterium | reverse complement strand
CTGGTCGACGATGCGGAGGCCCGTCGTGCCGCCGTCGCGGCCGAGCACCCGGGCACCGACGTCACCGCAGTCTCGTCCCGGACGGGGCTCGGCATCGCCGAGCTGGCCCATGCGCTCGGCGGCGACACCGTGGTGCTGCTCGGCGAATCCGGTGCCGGCAAGTCCAGCCTCCTCAACGCCCTCGCCGGCGACGACGTGGCCCTGACCGGCGACGTGCGCGAGTTCGACGCCAAGGGCCGCCACACCACCACCCGCCGAGAGCTGCACCTCCTGCCGGGCGGGGGCATCGTGGTGGACACGCCCGGCATCCGTGCCATCGGCCTGTGGGTGGACCCGGAGGCGATCGACGCCGCGTTCTCCGACATCGACGATCTCTCGGCGCAGTGCAAGTTCAACGACTGCACCCACGACCACGAGCCGGGCTGCGCCGTGCGCGCTGCGGTCGCCGCCGGCACGCTCTCGGCCGCGCGTCTGGCCGCCTTCGGGGAGCTGCACGCCGAGGCGGAGTGGGCCCGCCGCCCCGAGCACGAGCGCCGCCGCCGGCGCCCCTGATCACCCGACGTCGTCGGGCGTCTCGCAGCTCACCATGTCGTTGATGCCGGCGAAGTCGTCGATCAGCACGTCGATCTGGAACCCGCCCCGGTCGGTGACGGCGAAGGGCTGGTCGTAGCGGTCGCTCGACGGGTCCCGCTGGGCGTCCGCGTACTCCCGGCGGTCCTGCACGAAGGTGCGGTAGTCGGCCAGCCACCGCTCGACGGCGGTGGCCTCGTCGGCGTCGCGGGGCGGCACGAGGCCCTCGAGGCGCGTGACCATCCGCTCCAGCTCGTCGGTGCCCCGGTCGAGCAGATCACCCCGCTCCTCGGGCGAACGGGTCTCGCTCGCCAGCGGCAGGTCGGCGAAGACCCGCGCCGACTCGGCGCAGGTCTCTTCGGCCGCCGCCGTGAAGCGGGTGTCGTCCATCTCGTCGCGGAGGTCGGCACGTCCCTCGAAGAACGTGAGGTACATCACGTAGCCCCAGATGCCGACGAAGCTGGCCACCACGGCCAGCACGCCGAGCCGCCTGAGGGTGCGCCTGGTCTGGCTCGGGCCGGTGGGCTCGGTGTCGGTCACGACCACGATGCTCGCCGGTGGCCCGCCGTCGACGCCAAACGGGCAAGCCCCTCCGGGCCCTCCCGGCCGGGCGCGTACTGTCGGCCGCCATGACGAGCCTCTTCGACGACCTCCGGGCCCGGGGCCTCGTGCAGGACAGCACGGACCCCGATGCGCTGGCCGCGCGCCTCGACGAGGGTCCGATCTCGCTCTACTACGGCTGCGACCCCTCGGCGCCGAGCCTGCACGCCGGCAACCTCATCGGCCTGCTCGTGCTGCGCCGCTTCGCCGACGCCGGGCACCACCCCGTCGCGCTCGTCGGCGGGGCCACCGGGATGATCGGCGACCCGGGCGGTCGCTCCGAGGAGCGGAACCTGCTCGACGAGGAGACCCTCGCCGCCAACGTGGCCGGCATCGCCGGCCAGGTCGAGCGCATCGTCGGCGAGGTGGCCACGGTGGTCAACAACCGGGACTGGACCGAGGGCATCGGGGTCCTGGAGTTCCTCCGCGACGTCGGCAAGCACGTCACGGTCAACCAGATGCTGGCCAAGGAGTCGGTGAAGGCCCGGGTGCAGTCCGAGCACGGCATCTCCTACACCGAGTTCAGCTACATGCTGCTGCAGGCCAACGACTACTGGCACCTGCACGCCCACGAGGGCGTCGAGCTCCAGATCGGCGGATCGGACCAGTGGGGGAACCTGGTGGCCGGCGTCGACCTGATCCGCCGACGGTCCCAGGCCCCCGCCCACGCCTTCACGTGGCCGCTGATCACCCGTGCTGACGGCGCCAAGTTCGGCAAGTCCACGGGCGGGGCGATCTGGCTGGATGCCGCACAGACGTCGCCGTACCAGTTCTTCCAGTACTGGATGAACGTCGACGACCGCGACGTCGAGCGCTTCCTCCTGCAGCTCACGCTGCTCCCGGTCGACGAGGCGCGCGACCTCGTCGCCGTGCACGCCGACGCCCCGCAGGAGCGGCGGGCCCAGCGACGGCTGGCCCACGAGGTCACCGCGCTGGTGCACGGCGAGGGCGCG
>CAZCJT010000571.1:0-2128 GCA_964498565.1 uncultured Acidimicrobiaceae bacterium | reverse complement strand
CCGGTCACGAGGACGTCCACGCCAGCCCCCGACCGTGCCGGCTACGAGTCCGCCGGGAACCGTTCGCCGGTGAGCCGGGATCCGGCCTCCACCTCGACGCCGGCTCCGACGACGGTGTGGTCGAGCAGCTCGGCGCCGGCGCCCACGGTGGCACCGGGGCCGACGATGGAGCGGTGCACGCGGGCGCCCGCCTCGATGGTGGCATCGGGCAGCACGACGGCCTCCGTGAGGGTGGCATCCTCGCCGATGCTCGCCCCCGAGCCGACGATGGAGCGCTCGACGTGCGCGGAGCCGGCGAGGAAGGCTTCCGGGTGCACGCTGCTCGCGTCGGGCGGCAACAGGTCCAAGTTGGCCTGCAGGTAGGTCTCGGGCGTACCGGCGTCGAGCCAGTAGGCGTTGCCCTCGAGGGCGTAGAGCCTGCCGTCGGCGGCGATGGCCGGGAACGTCTCACGCTCGACGGACACCTTGCGGCCCACGGCGATGCGACCCAGCACGCTGGGCTCGAACACGTAGGTGCCGGCGTTGATCGCCTTGCTCGGTGCCTCGTCGGCGGGGGGCTTCTCGATGAACGCCTCCACCTGCCCGGCCACGTCGGTGACCACGACGCCGTAGCGGGACGGGTCCTCGACGGTGTGGAGGGCGATGGTGGCCTCGGCGCCGGAGGCGTCGTGGAAGCGGATCAGCCGGGTCACGTCGAGGTCGGTGAGGACGTCGCCGTTGACCACGACGAAGCGCTCGGCGATGCCGGCCTCGCCGGCGGCGAAGCGGATCGCGCCGGCGGTGTCGAGCGGCTCGTCCTCGACGGCGTAGTGCAGGGCCACGCCGGCGCACGTGCCGTCGGGGTAGGCCTCGAGGAACGTGTCGGGCTTGTACCCGAGGGACAGGACCGCCTCGGTCACGCCGTGCTGGGCCAGGTGGCCGACGACCCGCTCGACCATCGGCACGTGGCCGACGGGCAGGAGGTTCTTCGGCGTGGTCGAGGTGAGGGGCCGCAGCCGGGTCCCGAAGCCGCCGACGAGGACGACCGCCTTCACGAGTCGGCTTCGGACGTGGTGGGCGCGGACGAGCTCGAGGTGTCCTCGCCCTCCGGTGCCTCGGCCTCCGTGGTCTCCTCGGTGTCGGTCGTGCCGTCGGCCTCGGTGGTGGCCTCCGTGTCCGCGCCGCCGTCCTCGGGGGCGCCCGTGGGCTCGCCGAAGTCCTCGTCGAGCTCGGCGTCGTCGGGGATGTCAGCGGGATCCACGCCGAGGTCGGAACCGACACCGGAGAGGTCCTCGAGGCTCGGCGGGGCGGGCAGGTCGGCATCGGCCGGAGCGAAGGCGATGGTGAACGCCATGCCATCGTCGTCGAAGCGGATGGAGCCGAAGTCCTCGGTGACGACCCGGTCGGGGTCCTCGCCCTCGGCGGCGGCGAAGGCGGTGTCCCACACGGCGACCTGGACGATGGGGTCGCCGCCCTCGACGCCCTCGCAGCTGTCCTCGCCCTCGACGTAGGTCTCCCCGCCGGGCACGCCCAGCGTGTCCTCGGCGAGCTGGTCGCCGCCGCCGAGCACCTCGCCGGCGTCGGCGAACCAGTTCACCAGCGTGGCGTTCTCGCCGGAGCGGGCGGGTGAGAACGGGTGGATGTGGAGCAGGCCGTCGCCGTGGGTGTGGTTGCCGCCGTTCTGCGGGGCCGTGAACTCGGGCAGGTCGGGGAGGAACTCGTCGCACACGTAGATGCCGTAGGCCGAGTGCCAGTGGTCCTCGAAGGCGAGAGGTGCCTGCAGGGCCTCGGCGGAGCGCTCGTCACGGGCGTACACCACCAGGAGGGTGCCCAGGACCACGACCACGGCGAGCATCGTCGGGAACAGGATGTTGCGTTCGCCCGCAGCGCGAGCCCGGCCGCCACCGGCCTTCGCGGCCCGTGCAACCTTCTTGTTGGAGGAGGCCTTGCCCATAGCGGGACGACGTTACAGGGCAGCCGTCACCGAGCGGTAAGCGGCGAGGAGGCCCTCGGCGGCGCGGCGGGGGGTGTACTGGCGGGCCCGTTGCAGGCCGGCGTCGACCATCGAGCGACGCCACTCGGCGTCGTCGAGCACCCGGTGGACCTCGACGGCGAGCTGCGCGTCGTCGCCGTGGGGGATCACGGCGCC
>CAZCJT010000570.1:0-2136 GCA_964498565.1 uncultured Acidimicrobiaceae bacterium | reverse complement strand
CGCCCCCCGGACCCGCCGCCGACCCCCAGGCCGACGGGCCGTACCAGGTGTCCCTCGCCGTCGACCTCGGCCCGCGGCCCGACGGGCCCGGTGACACGATCATCGAGACGACGTGGACGGTCGACGCCGCCGGCACCCGCCAGCTCGTGGTGGACACGCCGGCCGGCCACGCCGCCCGCCACGTCATCACCGACGACGAGCACTGGTGGTGGGTCCACCCGAGCGCCCGCGAGACCCTGGTCGATGCGGAGTGGATCCACTTCGACCTGCGCCAGATCGAGGCCGCCGGCGGCGACGTCCCCGAGGTCGTGGCCGAGGGACGCGTGCCGATCCCCGACCCCGGCGAGATCGTCGTCGGCCAGATCGTCGCCGGCCACGAGGTCCTCGCGGTGGACGATGTCGGGGACGACGAGGCCCACCTCACCGTGGCCGGGATCGAGCGTCCCATGGTCCACCGCCGCCGGCCGCTGCCGCCCACCACCACCACCATCGACATCCCCGATGGTGCGGTGGACGTGGCCGACCTGCCCGGCGTGCTGCGCTGGTGACGCGCCCCGGAGCCGGGCGTGGGCCACCATGTCCCGATGGCGACTCGGGTGATCGACATCGGGCACGGCGAGCACGTGACCATCGACGAGGTCGGGGTGGGCGGCCGCGGCCTCCTCCTGGTGCACGGCTTCACGGGTGGGAGGAACGACTTCGCCGACCACCTCGACGCGCTGGCCGAGGCCGGCTGGTGGGTGGTCGCGCCCGATCTTCGGGGCCACGGCGACTCGTGGCATCCCGAGGACGAGTCCGGCTACTCCTTCGAGCACTTCGCCGGCGACCTGTGGTCGCTGGTCGACGCGCTCGGATGGGATCGCCTCGTCCTGCTCGGCCACTCGATGGGCGGCATGATCGCCCAGGTCGCGGCGGCCCGGCGTCCGGAGGCGCTCGACGCGCTGATCCTCATGGACACCACGCACGGACCTCTCCACATCGACCGGGAGCTGGCGATGCTCGGTGCCGAGATCGTCCGGGGCGGCGGGATGGCGGCCGTGAAGGAGGCCCTGGATGCGCTCGGAGGCGAGGCTCCGCTGGGCACGCCCGCCCACGAGCGGCTGCTGGTCGAGCGGCCCGGCTACCGCGAGGAGGGCGACCGCAAGTTCCTCGGCTCCTCCCCGGCGATGTACGCGTCGATGCTCGGCCAGATGATCGACCAGGTCGACCGCCTCCAGGCCCTCGCCGACGTGTCGGTGCCCACCCTGGTCATGGTGGGCGAGCAGGACCGGCCCTTCGTGCGCCCGTCGAAGGCGATGGCCGCGGCCGTGCCCGGTGCCCGCCTCGAGGTCATCCCCGACGCCGGGCACTCGCCGCAGTTCGAGAACCCGAGCGCCTGGCGCGCCGTGATGCTGGACTTCCTCGGCGGCCTCTGACGGCCACGTGGCTGGTGCTAGTGCGCCTTCTCCATGAAGCGCTCGACGTCTACCACGACCCGGGTGACGCGGCCGGCGGCGATCAGGCCCCGGTGGTCCGACGCCGACACGGTGAAGGTCAGCCGGCGACCCGAGATCTTCTCCAGCGTGGCCTCGGCCGTGACCGGTGCCCCCACGGACGTGGGCATCAGGTGGTCGACCTGGACGCGCATGCCCACCGACGTGGAGCCGTCCTCGAGCTCACCGTCGATGGCGGCGACCGCCGCCTGCTCGCAGAGGGCGACGAGGCGGGGGGTGGCGAGAACGGGGACCGATCCCGACCCGATGGCGATGGCGGTGTCGTCGTCGCTGACGACGATCTCGACCGTGGCGCAGAGGCCGGTCTGGAGGGGCACGTCGGTACGCTACGTCCTTCGGGTCGGCCGGCGTCACATCGGCCCCGGCCCGCCCGCGACCCCTGGAGGACGAAGTGATCGAGGAACCGACGCTCGAGCGTGTGCTGGCGCGAGCCCTGCGGACCGGCGGCGAGTTCGCCGAGGTCTTCGTCGAGGACAAGCAGAGCGGGAGCGCCACCCTCGACGACGGTCGGGTCGAGCAGCTGAGCTCGGGGCGCGACCGCGGCGCCGGCATCCGCGTCGTGGTCGGCGAGACCACCGGCTTCGCGCACACCGCCGACCTCAGCGAGCAGGGCCTCCTGACCGCGGCCGAGGCCGCGTCCGCC
>CAZCJT010000569.1:0-2137 GCA_964498565.1 uncultured Acidimicrobiaceae bacterium | reverse complement strand
GGCCGCCCTCGTCGCCGATGCCGCCAAGGCGATCAAGGGCGGTGGCGGCAAGGACGCACGGCTGGTGGTCGCCGGCGGCAAGGACCCCGACGGCCTCGACGAGGCCCTCCACCTGGTCCGGGCCGCTGCCGGCATCGCCTGAGCCCGGGTCGTGCGCGCCCTGGCCCTCGATCTCGGCTCCAAGCGGATCGGCATCGCCCTGTCCGCCGGCACGCTGGCCACGCCGTACGAGGTGCTGGCCCGCTCGGGCCGCCGCCGGGACGACCACCGCCGCATCGCCGAGCACGTCGCCGAGGTCGAGGCCGAGGTCGTGGTGGTCGGCCTGCCGCTGTCGCTCGACGGCTCCGTCGGCCACGCCGCCGAGCGGGTCATCGCCGAGTGCGAGGAGCTGGCCGAGGTGCTCGACGTGCCGGTCGAGACCTGGGACGAGCGCCTGTCCACCGTCACCGCCGAACGGTCCCTGATGGAGCAGCAGATGCGCGCCCAGGCCCGCCGCCGCGTCGTCGACAAAGTCGCCGCCGCCGTCATCCTGCAGTCGTGGCTCGACGCCCGACCCGCCGAGAACGAGACAGAGGAGCCGTCGTGACCGACGACTGGACTCGGGACCACGATCCCGCCGACGACTGGGACACCACCACCGACGACGACTACGTCGAGGAGGAGCCGTGGGCGGAGGGGGAGTGGGAGGACTGGCGCCCGCCGTCGCGCACGGGGCGACGGCTGTTCGTCGCCGCGCTCGTGCTCCTGGGCATCGTCGCCGCCGCCGGCTTCATCGCCTGGAACCAGGTCCAGGACCGCATCGACCCACCCGGCCCGCCCGGCGAGCTGGTCGAGCTCGAGATCCCGACCGGGTCGACCACCGAGGACATCGGTGCGCTCCTGGTCGACAACGACATCATCACCTCGGCCACGATCTGGAACTACTGGACCCGCATCGAGAGCGTCGGCCCGTTCCAGGCCGGCTTCTACGAGTTCCAGACGAACTCGTCCTTCGACGAGGCCGTCGCCGTGCTCGACGGGGGGCCCCGCCCGCCGCAGCTGGAGCGCGTCACCATCCCGGAGGGGCTGACGGTGAGCGAGATCCTGCCCCGGCTCGCCGATCCGGAGACCGGCGTCGATCGCTGGTCGCTGGAGGCGCTCCAAGGCGCGCTCGACTCCGGTGAGATCCGCAGCAAGTACCAGCCGCCCGACGTCACCTCCTACGAGGGCCTGCTCTTCCCCGACACCTACGAGATCGACGAGGACGTGGACGAGGCCGCGTTCCTGCGCCGCCTCGTCGCCGAGACCGACGCCCGCCTCGCCGCACTCGACGTCGAGGCCAAGGCAGCGGCGCTCGGGCGCACGCCCTACGAGATCCTCGTCATCGCCTCGCTCATCGAGGAGGAGTCGCGGGTGCCCGAGGAGCGGCCCAAGGTCGCCCGGGTCGTCTACAACCGCCTCGAGGAGGGCATCCCCCTCGGCATCGATGCCACGAGCCGCTACGAGGCCGAGATCAGCGGTCGCGACCGGGAGGATCTCGACTTCGACTCGGACTCCCGGTACAACACGCGCCGCGTCGCCGGCATCCCGCCCACGCCGATCGCCGCCGCCGGCCAGGCGTCGCTCGAGGGCGCCCTCAACCCGGCCGAGGGCGACTGGATCTACTACGTGCTCCAGGACGAGCAGGGGAACCACTTCTTCACCGACTCCTTCCAGGAGTTCAACCGGGCCAAGGCCGAATGCGCCCGGCTCGGCCTCGGCTGCGGGTGACCTCGCCACCCACCGGGTCGACGCACCTCGCCGGCGTCATCGGCTGGCCCGTCCGACACTCCCGCTCGCCCGCCATCCACAACGCCGCCTACCGCGCCCTCGGCCTCGACTGGGTGTACGTCGCGCTCCCCGTGCCGCCCGGTGAGGTGCCGGCTGCCCTGGCCGGCGTGCGGTCACTGGGCATCCAGGGGCTGTCGGTGACCATGCCCCACAAGGCGGCCGTGGCTGCCGAGGTCGACGTCCTCACGGCCGATGCCGCCGCCCTCGGCGCGGTGAACAGCGTGCGGCGCGACGGCGATCGACTGGTCGGCGACAACACCGACGGCGGCGGGTTCGTCGACTCGCTGCTCGACGCCGGCGTCGATCCGGCCGGGCGGCGCTGCGTGGT
>CAZCJT010000568.1:0-2138 GCA_964498565.1 uncultured Acidimicrobiaceae bacterium | reverse complement strand
CGCCACGCCCGACCGGCGACGAACAGCACGTGGACCAGGGACGCGAGCGCGACGGCGGCGAAGAGGCCGGCGAGGGCGAGCGGGACCGTGCCGACCTCGGCGAACGCGGCGATGTCGGCCGGCCGGAAGCGGTGGAAGACGTCGGTGTCACCGGCCTGCTCGTCGGACGCGGACACCAGGCCGGCGATGACCGCGGCCCGGTCGGCCCCGGGTTCGAGATCGGCCAGGAGCAGGCTCCAGCCCATGTCGGCGCCCTCCGCCATCTCGGGCGGCAGCACCAGCAGGGCACCGTTGCCGACAGCCGGTCGGTCGTTGTCGATCGGCCCCAGGCCGGGTAGCACCGTGGTGCCCACGATCGTCATCGGCATCGGCTCCTCCCCCGGCATCTGCACGTCGACGACGTCCCCGATGGTCGCGCCGAGCTCGGCCAGCGACGTCCGTCCGAGCGCGATCTCGCCGGGCCCGGCCGGCGCCCGCCCCTCGGTGATCGGCGGGAGCAGCTCTCCCAGCAGCGCGACGAGGCCGAGTCCCGGCACGGAGGTGTCCTCGATCCCCACGTTGCCGAACACGCCACCGGAGATGGCCTCCACGCCCGGGACCTCGGCGGCGGATGCGAGGTCGAAGGCGCCGTAGCCGCCGGCGCTGAGCAGGCCGACGTCGGCGGTCCAGCCGTGCACGTCGGGGTTGTCGACGAGGTGGTCCAGCGAGGCGGCGAACGTCGCCACGGCGACGAGCATGGTCGTGGCCAGCGCCACCGCCACCAGACCGGCTCGAGCCGCGCTGCGGTCGGCCCGATCGCCGAGGCCCGTCGCTCGCCCGAGTCCCAGGAGCAGTGACAGCGGCGCTCCTGCCCGGGTCGCCCAGCCGGCGAGCGCCCCGGCCGGTGTCGGCCGCCGGGCGAGTCGACGGTGCGTGGAGATCGCCGGCACGGTGCAGACGGCCACGAGCAGGGCCAGACCGGGTCCGGCCACGACCCAGTCGAGGTGGAGACCAGGGTCGGGCTCGATCAATCGGACCGGGCCGACCGGCGTCCACCGGGACACCAGCGCGACGACGCCGAGGCCGACTGCGGACGCCACGACGGCGGCGGCAGCGGCAGGCAACGCCGTGGCCAGCCGAACGGTTCGGGGCGTGGCGCTCAGTGCGACCAGCACCGCGTGCTCCCGTTCGGCGCTGTGCACCGTCCGGCGCACGAGCTGGGCGCCGAGCATCGTCATGAAGACGGCGCCGGCGGCCCCGAGCCCGTGCAGGGCGAGGACGTAGGGGCGGATCGCTCGTTGCGCCCGATCGGTGAGGTCGCCGCGGTCCTCGAAGAACGTGTCACCGCCGGCGGCGGCGGCGACGTCCTTGATGGCGCGCTGGACCACCTCCGGGTCGGCGCCCTCGGCCAGGTGCACGCCAGCCCGGCTCCACAGGTACGAGCCCTCCGGCAGCTCGTCGAAGAGCGCCGGGGTGATGAGCACGATGTCGGGTGCGAGCGCCTCATCGACGATCGCCATCTCGGGGAACACGCCGACACCGACGACCTCGACGTCCACCAACCGAAGATGGCGAACATCGAGCTCCTCGGCGCCCGAGAACACGTCGTCGACGGCGAGCACGGCGTAGGTGATCCGGTCACCGACGCCGAGGCCCTCCTCCGCCGCCGTGGTGCTGAGCAGCACCTCGTCGGTGCGGGCGCGGTCCGGCATCCGCCCCTCCACGACCGCCACGCGGTCCCGCTCGTAGAAGCGTTCGCCGTCGACGCTGGCGATGGTCGTCCCGATGCCGTCGAGATCGACGCGACCGTCCACCACCCGACCGAGCGCCACCGCCCGGGCGTCGCTGCGATCGGCGACCTCGGGTAGGGCGCTGACGGCGTCGAGGAAGTCGGAGTTGTCCACCTCGAAGTCGGGATCCAGCACGAAGTCCGGCGGGTGGGCCGCTCGCAGGAACCGCGGGTAGGCCGAGTCGGTGCGGCGGGCACCGGCCACGCCGCCCATGGCCAGCCCGCCACCGACGCCGACGATGAGCGCGATCGAAAGCCACGCCGCCCACCGGCGACGCAGCTCCGCCCGTGCCCAGTACCAGGCCGGCCCGAGCGGCATCACTCGGCCCGGAGCATGGTGGCGGGGCGGGTGCGGGCGTGCCGGCGCTCC
>CAZCJT010000567.1:0-2138 GCA_964498565.1 uncultured Acidimicrobiaceae bacterium | reverse complement strand
TGGACCAGCTCGAGGGCGACGGGACCCCCGACGTGCTCGCCGCCCTCGGTGCGCGCCTCCCCGAGCTGCTCGACCTGCCCGGGCACGGCGTGGGGTCGGGGGTGTTCCGGTGGTCGACCGCGCCCACGCCGTCGGACGATCCGGGCACCTGGCTCCGGCGCGACGATCCCCGCGTCCTGGAGTGGCTCCGCCCGTTCAACGGTGACGTCCTCGTGGCGCTCGCCGACGACGGCACCGTCGCCGCCGGCGTCGGACGCAAGCAGCACGACCGCTACGGCCACGAGCTCGCCGTGGTCACCGAGGATGCCCATCGGGGCCAGGGGCTCGCCCGGCGCCTCGTCACCCAGGCGGCCCGCCGGGTGCTCGACGTCGGTGCCGTCCCCGTGTACCTCCACGACCCGGCCAACGTCGCCTCGGCCCGCACCGCCGACGCCAGCGGCTTCCCGGACGTCGGCTGGCGGATCCTCGGCCTGTTCGGTGGTCGGACCGGAACGCCGTAGCGGTGCCCGAGGGCGACACGATCCACCGGGCCGCCATCCGGATGCGCCCGGTCCTCGCCGGGCATGCACTCACCCGATTCGAGGCGCCCCGCCTGGTCGGCGACCGGCCTGCGGTGGGGGAGCTGATCGAGGACGTGGAGGCGCGGGGCAAGCACCTGCTCGTGCACTTCAGCGGCGGCCTGACGCTGCGCACGCACATGAAGATGACCGGGTCGTGGCACCTCTACCGCGAGGGCGAGCGGTGGCGGAAGGGCGCCCACCTGGCCCGGGTGGTCGTCGGCGCCGACAGCGGCTGGCTCGGCGTGTGCTTCCAGGCGCCGGTCGTCGAGACCCACCACCGCGCCCTCGGCGACCCCCTGCCCCTCGCCACCCTCGGTCCCGACCTCACCGCCCCCGATCCCGACATCGACGCGGCCGTCGGCCGCGCCGCGCTCGCCGCGCCCGGCACCGAGCTGGGCGACGCGCTCCTCGACCAGCGCATCTCGTCGGGCATCGGCAACGTCTACAAGTCCGAGGTCTGCTTCCTCCACGGCATCGACCCCTTCACCCCGCTCGCCGACGTGGCCCCCGAGGTCCTGCACCGGATCCTCGAGACGTCCCACCGCCTGCTCGTCGCCAACCTGGGGAGCACGAGGCGCATCACCTACCGGGGTGGTGTCGCCGTCTACGGGCGGCGCGGGCAGCCGTGCTTCCGGTGCGGATCGCTCGTGCGGATGCGCCGCCAGGGCGAGATGGCCCGGTCGACCTACTGGTGCCCGACGTGCCAGCCGGCGGCAAGGGGGGTTGGCGAACAGGCACCATCGTGAAACCATTCACAAGAGCCGACGAGCGAGGAGAGAGACTGCATGCAGGAGCGAGCCCGACCCAGGGTCGTCGTGGTCGGGGCCGGGTTCGGTGGGCTGTCGGTCCTCCGAGCCCTGGCCGACGAGCCGGCCGACGTCACGGTGGTCGACCGCAACAACTTCCACACCTTCCTGCCCCTGCTGTACCAGGTGGCCTCCAGCGGCCTGAACGCCGCCGACGTGGCCCACCCGATCCGGGCCATCGTGCAGCGCCACGCCAACATCGACGTCCGTCTCGGCACGGTCGACGGCGTGGATTGGGAGCGGTGCGAGGTCCGCGTCGCCGACCAGGCGCCCATCCCGTTCGATCATCTGGTGCTCGCGGCCGGGTCGACGGCCAACGACTTCGGCATCCCGGGCGTGGCCGAGCACGGGTACCCGCTCTACACGCTCGACGACGCCGCCCGGCTCCGGAACCGGGTGCTCGAGCGCTTCGAGGCCGCCGCCCTCGACCCGTCCCTGATCGACGACGGCGCCCTGACCTTCGCCATCGTGGGCGGTGGCCCCACCGGCGTGGAGACCGCTGGTGCGCTCGCCGAGCTGTTCGACAAGGTCCTCCGCGACGACTTCCGCACGCTGCCCGTGCAACGGGCTCGCGTCGTCCTGATCGAGATGGCCGACTCGCTGCTCACGCCCTTCGGTGCGCGGAGCCGCCAGCACGCGCTCGACGCCCTTCGCCGCCGTGGCGTCGAGGTCCGCCTGTCGACGAGGGTGTCCTCGGCCGGCGCCGACCACGTGGTGCTCGACGGCGGCGAGCGCCTCCCGGCGCACACCCTGGTGTGGGCGGCCGGCATCC
>CAZCJT010000566.1:0-2147 GCA_964498565.1 uncultured Acidimicrobiaceae bacterium | reverse complement strand
GGCGAGCGGCGGCGACGGCGGCGGGTCGATCCGCATCCCCGCCGGCTACACCGGGCTGCTCGGCTTCAAGGGCACGTTCGGCCGCACGCCCCGGAGCCCGAACGCCTACATGCGGCCCCACACCGTGGTGCTGGGCAACCTGGCCCGATCGGTGCGCGATGCCGCCCGCTACTACGACGTGGTCACCGGGCACCACGCCGCGGATCCGACCAGCCTGCCCAAGCACCCGTCGTTCGAGGACGGCCTGGGTCGCCACGACCTGGCCGGCAAGCGGGTGGCCGTGATCCCGGCGCTCGGTGGCGTGACGCTGGAACCCGGTGTGGAGGACCGCATCCGCTCCGAGGCCGCGGCGCTGATCGCCGCCACCGGCATGGTGCAGGTCGCGCTCGACGTCCGGCCGCCGAACCTGGCCGCCCAGTGGATGATGGGCAACCTCGCCACCCTGCTCGCCGACCTCGGGGACCGCTGGCCGCGGTGTGCCGACGAGCTGACCGACGAGGTGGCGATCGGCCTGCGCCTGGCGACGTCGATGTACAACCTCCACACGGCCGCGTCGGCCGAGAAGATGCGGCTCGAGGCCAACCACGAGATGGCTCGGGCCTTCGGCGAGGTCGACTTCATCATCGCCGCCACCAACCCCGGCCCCGCCTTCCCGGCCGAGTCGACGACCAGCAGCCCCACCGACTCGTTCCTCGAGTGGGCCCAGACGAGCGCGGCGGCGGCGTGGGGCTTGCGGGGCGTGCTCACCGGCGTGCGCGTGGTGAGCGCCTTCGCCCCCGGTCTGCCGGACTGGCTGCTCGACCGGGCCGGGAAGACCTTCCCCGACCTGATCAACATGGGCGCGCTGACGATCATCTCGAACATCTACGGCAACCCCGCCGTGTCGATCCCCGCCGGGACGATCGACGGGCTGCCCATGGGCATGCAGGTCCTCGGCCGCCACCACGAGGACGCCCTGCTCTTCGACGTCGCGCTCGCCGCCGAGCGACAGCGACCGTGGCCGCTGGTCGCTCCCGCTGCGTGAGTCGCGGTTGCCCGTGAACGCACAGCGCGGCAACTTGGGCGCGATCGTCGGCTGACGGACACGGATCGTGAGATTTCAAGGACGGTGGTGACGCGCCGCCACGGAATGTGTCAAGAAGCACCGGTTCGTCCCAGTTCCCCGCTGGTGCTCTGCCCAAGCACGGAGTTCAGTGAGCAGCCGAGGCGCATCCGCGCCTCGAGGATCCCAGCAATCCCAGGGCAGAAGCGGGCGGCAACGTGCCGGCTCGGGTGCGAACGAAGGCAGGCTCAATGAAGAACGTACGACAGCGGCGAAAGATCTTCGCCGGCGCCGGTTTGATCGCGATGCTCCTCGGAGCGTTCATGACGGTCGCGCCGTTGACGGCAGGTGCGGCAGCACCTTCGCCGATCGACCCGAACGACAACTGCCCGAGCTACGCGCCCGGTGGCACCGGCAAGATCGACACCACGGGCGATCCGGAAACAGTCACGGTGCACGCGCCTCCAGGCAAGCTCATCGACGGCTACTGCGTGAAGGCCGGCCAGCCGAAGGAGGGTGAGTCGACAGCCAACGGGGGGCGTTCTGGGTGGACGTGGTCCCGCCGGCAGCAAGCGTCGAGATCGATCATCCGTACAAGGACTCGGTCAGCCACTACTCGGTCCACTACGTCGACGCGCCTCGGGATGTGTGCCCGGGTGTGGCTGGGGTGCAGACGGATCCTGCGGATTGTCCGCCGGTGACGGATGTGTGCCCGAACGTGCCGGGGAACCAGCCGGTCGGTACGGATTGCAACCCGCCGCCGCCGGTGACGGATGTGTGCCCGAACGTGCCGGGGAACCAGCCGGTCGGTACGGATTGCAACCCGCCGCCGCCGGTGACGGATGTGTGCCCCGACCTGCCCGGCGTCCAGCTCGACTCCGAGAGCTGCACCGACGTGCTGCCGGGCGAGGAAGAGCCGGAGGAGCCCCAGGGCCCGCCCGCCGGCCGCCCGCCGGTGGACGTGCCGCCGCAGGCGCAGCCCAACCAGCAGCCGAACGTCCAGCCGGTGGCCGTGCTCGGTGACGTCGTCACCCGTCCGGCTGCCCTGCCCCGCACCGGCGACGAAACCCGAGGCCTGGCCGGCCTCGGCGGCGTCATGCTGGCC
>CAZCJT010000565.1:0-2150 GCA_964498565.1 uncultured Acidimicrobiaceae bacterium | reverse complement strand
CGGCGTCCAGGAGCGGCTGCGGACCCTGGCCATGCCGAATGCCCGGGTCCAGGTCGAGGTCGCCGGCGACGGGCCGGCCGACGACGTGCGCTTCCTTCTCGCCGCCAACCCGGGCGGCGAGCCGGCCCCGATCTCCAAGGTCGCCTCCGGCGGTGAGCTCTCCCGGGCCACGCTCGCTCTCCGCCTCGAGCTCACGGCCGGCCCGCCGTCGCTCGTGTTCGACGAGGTCGACGCCGGCATCGGAGGCGAGACCGCATGGGCCGTCGCGTCGGCGCTGGCCGCGCTCGCCGGGCGGCACCAGATCCTGGTGGTCACCCACCTGGCGCAGGTGGCCGCCTTCGCCGACCGCCAGCTCCGGGTGTCCAAGTCGGCGACCGACACCTCGACCACCGCCTCCGTCGCGGTGCTGGGCGCCGACGACCGGGTCGAGGAGCTGGCCCGGATGCTGTCGGGGCAGCCCGACAGCGAGGTCGGCCGCCAGCACGCCGTCGACCTGCTCGATGCCGCCGCCGACGCCAGGAGACCGGCATGACCCAGCCCACCAGCGTGGCGGAGCAGCCGTCCCTGTCCGGGGTGGCGCGGGTGGACCGCCGCACCAAGGCGCTGATCGCGCGGCTCCAGCCCGGGGACATCGCCGTCATCGACCACGAGGACCTCGACCGGGTGGCAGCCGAGACCCTGGTCGGCGCCCGCCCGGCCGCGGTGATCAACGCGTCGTCGTCGATGACCGGGCGCTACCCGAACATCGGCCCCCTGGCCCTGACCGAGGCCGGCATCCCGCTGATCGACGCGGCCGGCACCGACGTGATGGCCATCGAGGAGGGCAGCCGGGTCACGATCCGCCACGGCACCGTCTTCGTCGGCGACGACCAGGTTGCGGTCGGTGAGCGCCAGACCCACGCCGGGCTCGAGGACAGGATCCTGGCCGCCAAGGCGTCGATGGGCGCCGAGCTCGAGCGCTTCGCGGAGAACACCCTCCGCTACATCCGGGCCGAGGGCCACCTGCTCGTCGACGAACCCGACGTGCCCGAGGTGCCCGGCGTCGACTTCCGGGGCCGGCACGTCCTGATCGTGGTGCGGGGCCTCGGGTACAAGGACGATCTCCAGCTGCTGCGGCGCTCGGGCTACATCGCCGACCAGAAGCCGGTGCTCATCGCCGTCGACGGGGGCGCCGACGCCCTGCTCGCGATGGGCCGCAAGCCCGACGTGATCATCGGCGACATGGACTCCGTGTCGGAGGAGGCCTTGGCCTGCGGCGCCCGGCTCATCGTCCACGGCTACCGCGACGGCCGCGCCCCCGGCGCATCTCGCCTCGACGACCTCGGCCTCGAGTACGAGGTCTACGGGTCGGAGGGCACCAGCGAGGACATCGCCATGCTCCTGTCCTACGAGAAGGGCTGCGAGCTGATCGTGGCCGTCGGCACCCACAACTCGATGGTCGAGTTCATGGACAAGGGTCGCGCCGGCATGGCCTCCACCTTCCTCGTGCGCATGAAGGTGGGCATGATGCTGGTCGACGCCAAGGGCGTGAGCCGCCTCTACAAGTCCACCGTCCGGACGCGGGACCTGCTCCTGCTCGTCCTGGCCGCCGTCTTCACCATGGCCGTGATCGTCTTCGTCAGCGAGCCGATCCGTCTGGTCATCCGCACGTACTGGGTCCTGTTCTCCTCATGATCAACCTCCGCTACCACATCGTCTCGCTCACGGCGGTCTTCCTCGCCATCGGCATCGGCGTGACGCTCGGCTCCACGTTCCTCGACCGCGCCACCGTCGAGAACCTCAACGGCCAGCTGGAGAGCCTCGAGACCCGCCTCGGCGACCGCGACGCCCAGATCGAGGAGCTGCAGGGTGATCTGGAGGGCGCCGTGGCGCTGCAGCAGGCGCTGGACGAGCAGGGTGTCGGCCTGCTGGCCGATCGGCTCGACCCGGTGCCGGTGGTGGTCGTGGCCGCCGAGGGCGTCGACGACGACGACCTGAACGGTGCCGTCGAGTCCCTGCAGCTGGCCGGCGCCGACGTGCAGGGCGTGTGGTGGCTGACCGAGCGGATGCTGCTCAACACCGAGGCCGACGTCGCCGACCTCGCCGCCGTGCTCGAGGAGGCCTCGAACGACCCGGCCCGGCTCCGGCGGTTGGCGGTCGACGCCCTCGGC
>CAZCJT010000564.1:0-2155 GCA_964498565.1 uncultured Acidimicrobiaceae bacterium | reverse complement strand
CCTCGACGCCCGGGGCGACGGCACCCCGTGAGGCGAGCCCTCGCCGTGGCCGCCGGGCTGGTGCTGCTCACGGCCTGCAACCGGTCGGACACCACGCTCGACCGGGCCGACGACGCCACCACGAGCTCGAGCTCCACCACGTCGACCGCGGTCGAGGACCCGACGACCACGACGGTGCCGGTGGCGTCGGCGCCCGAGGTGTCGTGGTCCTCGTGCGGCACCGCCGAGTGCGCCACCGTCGTCGTGCCGCTCGATCACGACGACCCGGGCGGAGACACCATCGACCTGTCCGTCGTGCGGCTGCCGGCCCGGGGCGACCGCATCGGCGCCCTGTTCGTGAACTTCGGCGGTCCCGGGAGCGCGGCGGTCGACGCCCTGCCGACGTTTCCCTTCCCCGACCAGGTGCGGGAGCGCTTCGACATCGTCGCCGTCGACCCGCGGGGCGTGGGCGGGTCGACACCGCTGGCCTGCGGGGTCGACCCGGCCGAGCTCTACGCAGTGGACCCGACGGTCGAGGACCAGTCCGACGCCGATGCGCTCGTCGACGTGAGCGAGGCCTACGCCCGAGACTGCGCCGCCGAGCGGGGAGCCGTGCTGCCCCACGTCGGCACCCGCGACGTCGCCCGTGACTTCGACCTCGTGCGGGCCGGGATGGGCGACGACCGCATCGACTACCTCGGCTTCAGCTACGGCACCTCGATCGGGCAGGCGTACGCGGAGCTGTTCCCCGACCGCGTCCGCACGATGATCCTCGACGGCGTCGTCGACCCCGCCCCCACCGGCATCGACGTCGCCGTCCAGCAGGCCATGGGGTTCGAGACCGCCCTCGCCCGCTGGGCGGACGGGTGCGGCGACCGGTCGTCGTGCGACCTCGAGGACCCCCTCGCCGCCGTCGACCGGCTCCTGGCCGCGGCCGAGTCCGGCATCCCGGGCGACGGCCGTGTCCTCGGCCCCGGCGAGGCCGCCATCGGACTGGCCATGCCGCTCTACAACGTCGGGCTGTGGCCTGCGCTGGACGGTGCCGTGACGTCGGCGCTGGCCGGCGACGGCACCGGGATGCTGGCGCTCGCCGACCAGTACCTCCGCCTCGTCGACTTCTCGGCGTACTACGCCGTGTCGTGCCTCGACAGCAGCTGGCCGACCGATCCGGGCGAGCACCTCGACGCCGCCGGCTCGGCCGCGACGCGCTCGCCGCGCTTCGGGGAGGCCATCGTCAACGACTACCTCCGGTGCGCGGTGTGGCCGACCGATGCCGATCCGCTCGGCCCCATCACGGCCCAGGGCACGCCGCCCATCCTGGTCGTGTCGACCACGGGCGACCCGGCCACGCCCTACGAGAACGGCGTCACCGTCGCCGACCGGCTGGCCGCCGGCGTGCTGCTCACCCACGAGGGCGACGGGCACACGATCGTGTTCCAGGGCGACGACTGCATCGATCGCGTCGCCATCGCCTACCTGGTCGAACAGACCGTCCCGGCCGACGGCACGCGCTGCTGAGCGGAGAATCAGGGCAGGTGGCCGCCGGCCTCCCACCAGGCGGCGAGGTCGGCCATCGTCACGTCGCCGATGCTGCCGTCGGACACCGCGACGGAGCCGATGAGGGAGCCGGCGCGCGTCCACGCGAGCACGTTGCGGCCCTCGGCGTCGACGTGGCAGAGGAGGGTGCCGGTCGAGGTGCCCTGCCGGTAGGGGGCGGCACCGAACCACGGCGGGGGCAGCTCGCCCGAGGGGCCCCGACCCGCAGGACGACAGGCGTCGTCGGTCGTGTCACCCACCGTCGTGCTCGCCAGGCCGGTCCGCTCGGCGTCGATCCATCCGGTCATGGCGTCGGCATCGGCGAAGCGCACCCAGGACACCTGCGTGGCCTCGCCGACGGCCGGTTGGCACGTCACCGCCACCACGCCGCCGGCGGCCTCGGTGAGCGGGAGGTCGCGCTGGCACCGCGTCGTGAGCTCGTCGGGGAGCTGGTCGAGCAGCGCATGCTCGGCGGCCAGCGGGAACTCGCCGTCGGTGCGCCCGACCAGCCCCGACCACCAGGCGTACTGCTCGGGGTAGGAACCGAAGCCGCCGGCCACGCCGAGCACCGGCTCGGTGCCGTCGGTCCACGCGATGTCCACCCGGTCCTCGACCCGACGGCACGCGACCCGGCCACCGC
>CAZCJT010000563.1:0-2156 GCA_964498565.1 uncultured Acidimicrobiaceae bacterium | reverse complement strand
TGCTGCTCGGCGGCGTGCCGGGCGTGCACTCCGGCCGCGTCGTGGTCATCGGCGGCGGCGTGGTCGGCGAGAACGCCATCGAGATGGCGGTCGGCCTCGGCGCCGACGTCACGGTGCTCGACCGCGACCTCGACGTGCTGGCCCACCTCGAGCAGCGCTTCGGCGCCGGGCTGGAGACCGCGTACTCGACCCGCACCGCGCTCGACGACCTGGTCGTGGGGGCCGACCTGGTCATCGGGGCGGTGCTGGTCAAGGGCTCCCGCGCGCCGAAGCTGGTCACCGAGGACATGGTTCGGCGCATGCGGGCCGGTTCCGTGCTCGTCGACGTCGCCATCGACCAGGGCGGCTGCTTCGAGACGTCGCACCCCACCACGCACGCCGAACCGACGTTCCTCGTGCACGGCGTCGTCCACTACTGCGTCGCCAACATGCCCGGCGCCGTGCCCCGGACGTCGACCCACGCCCTGAACAACGCCACCCTCCCCTTCGTGCTCGCCCTCGCCGACCTGGGAGCCGCCGAGGCGATGCGGCGCGACCCGCACCTGCGCAACGGCCTCAACGTCGCCCTCGGCCGGGTCACCGAGCCCGCCGTCGCCGAGGCCCTCGGCCACCCGCACCACGACGCGGCCGCCCTGCTCGACGACCTCAGTGAGGACCCATGACCACCCAGCCGACCGACCCCGCATCCACCGTCGATGCGTTCATCGCCGCCATCTGCGCCCCCGACCTCGAGCAGGCCCTCACCATGGTCAGCGACGACGTCGTCTACGACAACGTGCCGATCGGTGCGGTCGACGGCCCCGAGGGCATCCGCCAGGCCCTCGGCGGCTTCCTCGCCGACGCGACCGGCGTCGAGTGGGTCGTGCACCGCCAGGTCGCCGACGGCACCACGGTGATGAACGAACGCACCGACCGCTTCGAGATCGCGGGCACCTGGCACGAGATCCCGGTCATGGGGGTGTTCGAGGTGGTCGACGGCCGCATCACACTGTGGCGGGACTACTTCGACATGGGCCCGCTGCAGGCGCTGCTCGGCGGCGGCTGAGCGGCGCCGGACGCGGAAGACGCCCGGCTCGGTTGAGCTGGGCGTCGTCGTGCGCGTGGCACCCCGTACGGGATTCGAACCCGTGTTGCCGGCGTGAGAGGCCGGTGTCCTAGGCCGCTAGACGAACGGGGCAGGAACGGGCGATCATACCGGCGAGGGTGCGATCACCAAAGCCCGGGCACGCCGGGATGCGCCGCCGGGACGGGGTCCGTCGGGCGCTTGGTTCGGGCGGGAGGACTTGAACCCCCAATGGCTGGACCAGAACCAGCTGTGTTGCCAATTACACCACGCCCGATCGGTGGAGCGGTCGACCTTAACCAACGAGCCCGAGCGAACGCACACTCGACAGCTGGTCGTCGAGGTTCACCAGCCGCCGGAACCCGATGACCCGCCCGACGGCCACGGCCACGGTCTCGCGGGTCAGCCGCTGGACCTTTCCCCGGGGCGAGAGGCCGGGGTCGATGGGTGACACCTGGGCGTCGAGCCCGAGCTCGTGGGCGATGCGGTCCAGCCGGTAGGCGTGGTAGTCGTCGCTCACGAGGACCACGTCGTCGATCCCCCGGTCGGTGAGCAGCACGGTGGCGGCGGCGAGCTGCGACCACGTGTTGGCGCCCTGCTCCTCGCGCACGATGGCGTCCTCCGGGACCCTCCGATCTCGAAGGTAGCGGTAGCTGGCCCCGGCCTCGGTGAAGCGGTCGCCCGTCTGCTTCCCGCCCGTGACCACGATCAGGGGGGCGACGCCGGTCTCGTACAGCTCGACGGCGTGGGCGAGTCGAGCCTCGAGCACGGGCGACGGACGACCGTCGTACTGGGCGGCGCCCAGCACGATGATGGCCTGGGCCGGTTCGTGGGAATCGCCGCTCGTGGCCTGCCAGACCTGGAAGAAGGTGACGCCCAGGTACACCAGCGCCAGGCCGACGACCAGGGCCGCCGCCCGGACACCGAGGCGGAGGGCACGGCGGATGGGCACGGGGGCGAGCGTACCGACGGTCCCGATGGTCGATCGGGCACCGGTCCCCGGCCCGGAGGCCGGGGCATGCAACCCTGGAGCCGTGCCCGCCAGCCAGATCGACGACCAGCCGACCCGCGCCACGCCGGTGGCCGATCCGGG
>CAZCJT010000562.1:0-2161 GCA_964498565.1 uncultured Acidimicrobiaceae bacterium | reverse complement strand
CCTCGACGGCGACGAGCCCCGCCCCGACCCCCGCTCGCGCTGGCAGCCCGACGGCGTCCACGGCCTGTCGGCCGTCGACGCCGAGGACTGCTCCTGGACCGACCAGCACTGGCACGGCTTCCACCTGCCCGGCGCCGTCCTCTACGAGCTCCACGTCGGCACCTTCAGCCCCGAGGGCACCTTCGACGGCGTGGTCGCCCGGCTGCCGCACCTCGTCGAGCTCGGGATCGACGCCATCGAGCTGCTCCCCGTCGCCGCCTTCCCCGGCCGCCAGGGGTGGGGGTACGACGGGGTGTTCCCCCATGCGGTGCACGACCCCTACGGCGGACCCGAGGGCCTGCGCCGCCTGGTCGACGCCGCTCACGCCGCCGGCATCGCCGTGGTCATGGACGTGGTCCACAACCACCTCGGCCCCGACGGCAACGTCCTGCCCGCCTACGGCCCGTACTTCTCCGAGCGGCACCACACGAACTGGGGCGCCGCCGTGAACCTGGACGGGCCGGGCAGCGACGAGGTCCGCCGCTACTTCGTCGAGCACCTGACCTCGTGGCAGGAGGCGTACCACCTCGATGGCTTCCGCCTCGACGCGGTCCATGCGCTGGTCGACGACTCGGCCCGCCACTTCCTCGAGCAGCTCGCCGACGAGGTCGCCGCCACCGCCGCCCACCTCGGCCGGCCCTGCTGGCTGATCGCGGAGAGCGACCGCAACGACCCCCGCTACGTGCTCCCCACCTCGGCCGGCGGCCTGGGCCTCGACGCCTCCTGGGCCGACGAGTGGCACCACGCCCTCCACGCCGTCCTCACGGGCGAGACCGACGGCTACTACGAGGACTTCGGCTCCCTCGACCACCTCGTGAAGGGTCTGCGACAGGCTTGGGTGTACGCCGGCGACTGGTCGGAGCACCGCCGGCGGGCCCACGGCCGCTCGCCCGCCGGGCTCGAGGGGCACCGTTTCGTCGTCTCGGTGCAGAACCACGACCAGATCGGCAACCGGGCCACGGGCGACCGCATCGGCCCCGGCACCTCCGAGGCCCGCCTCCGGATCGCCGCCACGCTGCTGCTCACGAGCCCGTTCGTGCCGATGCTGTTCCAGGGCGAGGAGTGGTCGGCGTCGTCCCCGTTCCGCTACTTCACCGACCACCAGGACCCCGAGCTGGGGCGGGCCGTCACCGAGGGGCGCACGAACGAGTTCTCGCACTTCGGCTGGGACCCGGCCGACGTGCCCGACCCCCAGGACCCGGCCACGTACGAGACGTCGAAGCTGGTGTGGGACGAGGTCGCCGAACCCGGCCACGCCGAGCTGCTCGAGTGGCACCGCGACCTCATCACCCTCCGCCGACGCCACCGGTCGCTCACCGACGGTCGCTGGGCCGACCAGCGGATCGACCACGACCCCGACGTCGGCTGGATCCGCATCCGCCGTGGCGACGTCATCGTCGTCCTCAACCTCGGGTCCGTGCCGTGCTCGGTCCCCGTGCCCGAGGGCGCCGAGGTCGCCGAGGTCGACGGCCGGGAGCTCGCCTCCAGGGCGGCCCGCAACGCCGACGTCGTGGGGCTCGACCCCGACGGCGTCGCCGTCCTGGTCGTCACCCCCACGTGAACGCTTCGCTAATCGCCGCTTGAACGCTCCGCTGGTCGCCGCCTGAACGTTTCGCTGGTCCCGAATCGACCAGATCTGGTCCGGATGGGACCAGCGAAGGATCAGTCGTCGGCCGTGGCCCGGTCCTGCAGGTCGACGGTGAGACGCCCGTCGACGACCTCGGTGGCGTACACCCGCAGTCCGGCCCCCGAACGGGGGTAGGTGGTATCGCGGTCGCAGGAGGCGGGCTGCTCGTCGTCGATCGCGAACAGCTCCACCTCGGGGTCGAAGGTGAGGGTGCACTCGGGCTGGTCGGGCACGAAGGCGCTCAGCGCGAGCCAGCCCGTGGTGACGTCGTCGCCCTGGTGGTCGACGTAGATCGACCGGGAGAAGTTGGCCGGGTCCGGGAACAGGATGGGCTGGCCGTCCTGGTCGATGATGCGGGCCAGGTTCTCGGTGCGGCCGGCGTCGAAGCGGTCGTCGCCCAGGCGGACCTGCACGTCGCCACGGCTGGCGAGCGTGGCGACGAGGAACGCGGTGCCCAGCGCGACCACCACGCCGACGGCGGCCACGGCCACCGCC
>CAZCJT010000561.1:0-2168 GCA_964498565.1 uncultured Acidimicrobiaceae bacterium | reverse complement strand
GGGACAGGAGGTCGGTGCCGCTCCACGGCCGCCGGGGCCGACGCCCGCCGGAGAGGTCGTCCTCATCGCCCTCGGGCCGATCGTGGTGGACGACGTGGGTGAGGATCGCCTCGGTGCCGATGGCGCCGCTGATGGCGAGACCGACCTCCTGGGAGGCGATCGACGACGCGGTGCCGGTGACGGGGATCAGGACCCGGGCGTACGCGGGTGGCAGGCGGCTCCGCACGTCGAGCCCGCGCCGCACCAGCGTGATCGGTACGTGGCTGCGCAGCGCGAGCTCCTCGGCGAGGGGTGACAGCACCCGGTCGCCGTCGGGCGCCGACGTGCCGACCACCGCAGTGCCGTAGCCGAGGCGCAGCTCCTCGAGGATGGCGTCGGCCACGTCGTCGTCGCCGAGGAGCCGACGCTCGACGGAGCGCAGGTGGAGCACGTCTTCGAGCACGCGCACGTCGGGCGGATCACCGCCGGGGCTGACGGTCGCGAGGGTGACGGCGACCTCCTTCGGCCACGCCAGGTCGACGACCTGGGCAGCCATGATCGAGTTCATCCCGCCCTGCGTGGGGATCAGCACCGGCTCGTTCCGCACGATGATGTTGCGGGCCAGGGTCTCCTCCCGGAGGAGGCGCTCCTGCTCCTCGTCGGTGCCGGCCCAGTTGGCCAGGACCCGACGGAGCAGGGGCGGGGCGGCCATCGACGTGGCCAGCGCCATGAGCACGATCACGGTGTAGGACGCCTGGTTGAGCACGCCGAGCGACAGGCCCACCGTGGCAATCACGATCTCGAGCGCACCCCTGGCGTTGAGGCCGATGCCGAGCGCCGCACCCTCCCGGCCGGGCAACCCCGCGATGCGGGCGGCGAGCACCGAGCCGGCGAACTTGGCGAGGCTGGCGGCGAGAAGGACGATGCCGGCCCACAGCAGCACCTCGGGGTCACCGAGGAGCCCGAGGTCGACGCGCAGCCCGGCGGTGGCGAAGAAGACCGGCGCCAGGAAGGTGGTGGTCATCGTCTCGACCGGTTCGATCGTGCGGTGGTCGCGCAAGCGGCTCCGTCCGAGCAGCACGCCGGCGACGAAGGCGCCGAGCACGGCCTCGACGCCCAGCCACTGGGTGATGGCGCCGGCGCCGAGCGCGAACAGCAGCACCAGGCCGGTGGTGGCGTGGACCGGCGCCCGCGACACGCGCAGCCGGGTCAGGCCCCAGTCGAGCGCCCGCTGCCCGACGGTGAAGGCGACGCCGAAGAACACCGCCAGACCGGCCAGCGTGGTGAGGATCGACCCGATCTCGATGGCACCGGCCTGGGCGAGGCCGGCGACGATGCCGAGCAGCACCCAGCCGACCACGTCGTTGGCCATGCCGGCGGCCAGGGTGAGCTGGCCGAAGTCGCGCCGCATGAAGCCCATCTCGCCGAGGATCTTGGCGATGACGGGCAGCGAGGAGATGGAGAGGGCGGCGGCCAGGAACAGGGCGAACACGGTGCGGTCGCCGGAGCCGCCGACGAACAGCTCCGGCATGACGAGGCCGACGCCGAGCCCGAAGGCCATCGGTACGACGAGGCTGCCGGTGGAGACGATGCCGGCGGCCCGGCCGAGGCGGCGGATCAGCGCCAGGTCCGTCTCGTAGCCGGTCACCACGAGCAAGCACACGACGCCGAGCCAGGAGACGGTGAAGAGCATCGCCGTCTGCACGTCGTCGTCGGGGAAGAGCCAGTCGAAGACGTCGGGTGCGAGGCGGCCCAGCACCGACGGCCCGAGCACGATGCCCGCCGCCAGCTCACCGATCACCGGCGGCTGACCCACCTTGCGGGCCAGGAGGCCGAGCAGGCGGGCGAGCGCCACCACGGCGACGAGGCCGACCCAGAAGATGAGCAGCTCGTGCTCACCAGGTGGGTTCAGGTTCATGCTCGTCCTCCGTGACCGTCGGGCGGGTGGGGCGAGGGTATCGACCCGTCGCGACCGTGACGGGGCGGGGGTGCTCTGGTGCGGCCACGGCCCGGTGTGTCACCGTCGTCCCTGGCCGACGCCAGCCTCCCGCCACCTGATGACCCCACACGCCCTGACAGCGGAGTCGCGTTGATCGCGACGCTCGCCCTCCACCTCGCAGTCGGGGCCACCATCCTGCTCGCCGCGCCGGCGCTGCAGCGGTGGGCGGCGCCCCTCGCCGCGGTGCCCT
>CAZCJT010000560.1:0-2172 GCA_964498565.1 uncultured Acidimicrobiaceae bacterium | reverse complement strand
CGCTGCCGCTGCCGGCACCGACGTCCCACAGCACACCGCTCGGCGGCAGGTCGAGCTTGCCCAGCACGACGGCGCGCACCTCGGCCCTGGTGATGAGCCCGGCCCGGTGCTCGAAGCTGGCGTGGTCCCGGCCCCAGCCGGTGCCGGCGGTCGGGGCGACTTCGGCGTCGGGTGCCACCAGCAGCACGACGGACAGCGGGTCGAAGGCGCCGGCGGCGAGGCCGGGCAGGTCGGTGCGGTGGACGCGCTCGGCGTCCTCTCCGAGGTGCGAGCACACCCAGACGCCCCGGTCGTCGCAACCCGCGTCGAGCAGCGCCTGGCCCAAGGTCTCAGGGGTGTTGTCCCGGGACACGAGCACGGCGACCTTCGGGTGCGCCAGCACCGCATCGACCGAGGACTGCAGCGGGCGACCGTGGCAGGTGGCGACGACGGCGTCATCCCACGGCAGCGCCGCCCGGGCGAAGGCCAACGACACCGACGACGGCGCCGGATGCACCTCGAGCGCGTCGGCACCGAGCCGCGCGGCGAGGACCCGCACGATCCCGAAGAAGCCGGGGTCACCCGCGGCCAGCACGCAGACTCGGTCACCCTGGGCCGACCGGTCGATGCACAGCTCCACCAGCTCGTCGAGCTTCCCCCACAGCTCCACCGGCTCGCCCGACAGCCCCGCATGGGCCAGGTCGGCGTGCTGGCGGGCTGCGCCGACCAGGAGGTCGGCGGACCGCAGCGCCGCCTCGGCGGACGGCCCGTACCAGTGGCCGCCGTGCAGTCCCACCACCGTCACGCTCATCCGGAGCGCCGCCGGCTTGCTCGACCGGCGGTGGAGCCGTCGGCACTCGGCAGGCGGTAGGCGGTGCCGAAGTCGGGGGCGTACAGGTGGCTGCGGGCGGGGACGTCGCCGTCGCCGAGGGCGTCGCCCACCAGGACGAGCACGGTCATCGTCTCGCCTACGTCGCGCATGGACTCGGCCAGCTCGCCGACCGTGGTTCGCACGATCGTCTCGTCGGGCCAGCTCACCCGGTGCAGCACGGCGGCGGGCGTCTCGGGTGCGTATCCGGTGAGCAGCTCGTCCTGCAGCTCGTCGGGGCGTGCCCCGGCCAGGAACACCGCCATCGACACGCCGGCCGGGGCGAAGGCGGCCACGCCCTCGCCCGCGCGCATGGAGGCGCTGGTACGACCGCCGAGCCGGGTGAACACCACCGACTGGGACAGGGTCGGGACGGTGAGCTCCCGGCCCAGCGCCGCCGATGCCGCCGCGACGGAGGTCACGCCCGGGACGATCTCGAAGGCCCGGTCGTTCGCCCGGCACCAGTCGAGCTGCTCGGCGATGGCCCCGTAGACACCGGGGTCGCCGGAGTGGAGCCGCACGACCGAAGCGTCGTCGGGCGCCGCCGCGAACACGGCCAGGACGTCCTCCAGCGTCATCCGTGCGGAGTCGTGGAGGACGGCGTCGGGCCGGCAGTGATCGAGCACGGCCCGGGGCACGAGGGAGGACGCCCAGACCACGACGTCGGCTTCGGCGAGGCGCTGTGCGCCGCGGAGGGTGATGAGGTCCGGTGCGCCCGGACCGGCGCCGACGAAGGAGATCATCGCTTCGCCGGGACGATGACGGCGGACAGGTAGCTGGCCGGGCGGTCGGCCACCGAGGACACGGGCGCCACCCTCTCACCGGGCATGCCGAGCAGCTCGCCGAAGGTGGCGCCCTCGAGCCGGCCCATGTCCTCCAGGCGTTCGGCGATGGCCTCGATCCGGCGGCCACCCTTGTAGAGGACGAGCGTGCAGTCGGGGTCGGCCAGCAGCTCGGCGACACGACCGCCAGGCTCCGAGACCTCGGCCTCGTTGGCGGGCAGCACCACGAAGGTCTGCTGGTCGTCGGCCAGCACGACGCCGGCTCGGGTGGCCAGGTCCTGGAAGGCCATCACCCCCGGCACGGTCAGCACGGTGGTGTGCGGTCGACGCTGCCGGACGCCGTCGGCCACTGACGAGAACGTCGAGTACATGTTCGGGTCGCCGAGCGTGATGAAGGCCACCTCGTCGCCGGCCTCGAGCAGCTCGACGGTGCGCGCCGCCGCGGCGTCGAGCGCCGCTTGGCGTGCCCCCGGGTCAGGGGCCATGGCGAAGGCCATCCGCTCGACGACCACGTCGGGCGCGGCCTCGCGCACGATGGCCTCG
>CAZCJT010000559.1:0-2174 GCA_964498565.1 uncultured Acidimicrobiaceae bacterium | reverse complement strand
GTGCGGGGTGGTGCCGGGAGCCGGTCGCTGATGGACAGCGGCCGGCCGCCGGTGACCGCCGCCGGCGGCGTGGACGTGGTGGGGTCGCTCATCGGGGGTGCAGCTCCCGGTGCTCGGCCACGACCCGGTCGATGACCGCCCGCAGCACGTCGGACACCAGGCCCTCGTCGAGCTCGTGCTCGGCGGCGAGCCGCCGGACCTTGGCGTCGATCTGGGCCTCGCGGATGGAGTCCTGGGCGGGCAGGCCGCGCTCGGACTTGATGTGGCCGACCCGACGGGTGATGCGGAACCGCTCGGCCAGGAGCTCGACGAAGCGCTCGTCGACGGCGTCGATCTGGCGGCGGAGCACCTCGAGCTCGTCTTGCATGGCCCCATCGTGGCCGATGCGCCGGCACACCGACGACCCGTTCTGGGCGAGTTGGGAAATGTCCGGATTCGTGGTCAAGGTTGGCCGGCCGCGTGCCGACGACTGGGTCAGAAGGACTAGCCGTGACGATCTCTCCCCTCCCGCTCATCGACGTCTCCGACGTGCCTGCGACCTGGCCCGACGACGTGGTCGATCTGACCGACCGCCGTCGCCTGCTCGTGCTCGCCGTCCTCGGCGTCGACGTGCCCCGGCCGATGGTCGACCGGGTGTTCCACCCGGCAGCGGATCAGTCGTCGTCCTCGTCGACCACCAGGCGCTCGGACGGTCGGGCTCCGAGCACGGACGCCACGTAGTCGGCCAGCGCCTCGTCGTTGCCGACGTGCTCCCCCCGCTGCTCGGAGAGGAACCAGCGGTGCTCGAGCAGCTCGTGGAACAGCTCGGCCGGCTCCAGCCGGTCCGTCAGCTCCTCGGGCACCACGGTGTGGGGCCCGTACACCTCCTCGAGCCAGCGGGCAGCAGCCACGCCCCTCGGAACGTCACGGCCCTCGACCTCGCTGAGGTACGCCTGCCACGACGTGATGTCGGCCAGGAAGCGCCGGGCCTGGTTCTCCTGCACCCGCAGCCCCGTGAGGCCCTCCAGCTCGCGCGCGTGGTGGCCCTCCTCGAGCAGCACCGGTCGCATCTGGATGCGTGACCCGCCCTCGGTCGGGCGCAGCGCCACCTCGGCGACGTCGAAGCCCAGATCCTCGAGTCGCCGGATCCGGCTCTCGATGCGGTGGCGCTGCGACGCGGGGAACTCCTCGACGTGGGTCAGCTCCTCCCACAGGGTCCGGTAGCGGGCCACCACGTCGTCGACGGCCGCGGTGACGTCGATCTCGGGGATCCGTCCCGATGCGATCAGGTCGGTGAGGTCGCCGGCGATGTTGGTGCGGGCGATCTCGAGGTCGTGCTCGCGCATGCTGTCGGAGAGCGACGGCCGGTGCTCGCCGGTCTCCGCGTCGACCAGGTACGCCATGAGCGCCCCGGCGTCGCGCCGGAACAGGATGTTGTTGAGCGAGCAGTCGCCCCAGAAGAACCCCTCGAGGTGCAGGCGGGCCAGCAGCACGACGCCGGCGTCGACGAGCCGGGGGCGCAGGTCCATCCCGGTCGGGTTGCCGAAGAGGTAGCGGTAGGGGAGCGCGAAGTCGAGGTACCGGGTGATGAGCACGGCGCCGAGGGGCTCCCCGTCGGGAGCGATCCGGCCGGTGACCACGCCGACCGCCTCGACCACCGGGAGGCGGGCCTCGGCCAGGCTGCGCAGCAGGTCGTACTCGCGGCGGGCGACGGCCTCCTCGGTGGACTTCAGGGCGTAGACCCGTCCCTCGTACTGCACGAAGCGCACGACGTGGCGGGACACGCCGTGCGCCATGCGCACCAGGCGGCCGGCCGTGTTGCCCGGGTCCCAGTCGACGAGCTCGAGGTGCCAGGGCAGGTCGAGCAGGTCGGGGTGCCCGCGCCGAGCACGGATCTCCATCTCCGGCATGGACCCGCTCAGGGCGTCGGCCCCCGTCACCGGGTCGACGGTACCGGTCCCGGGCGCGACGAGGGCCGCCACCCGGAGGTGACGGCCCCGTCGAGGCGGTGCTGGCCGGTCAGGCCGTCTCGGCGGCCCCGCGGTCCTTGGCGACCTCGTCGAGCATCTCGTACTCCTCGCCGGTGTCGACCCAGTCCTCGAACTGGGTGACGCCGAGGGTGTCGAAGCGCTTGCGCAGCCAGCCGTCGTTGCGGTCGAGCAGGCCGAGCTTCTTGCAGTTCGGCACGATCTTGG
>CAZCJT010000558.1:0-2175 GCA_964498565.1 uncultured Acidimicrobiaceae bacterium | reverse complement strand
CTCGGGGTCACCGGCGTCGCGGGTCCGGACACCCAGGACGGGCAGGACGTCGGCACCGTGTTCCTCGCCAGCGACGTCGAGGGTGCGGTCGAGGTGCGACGCATCCAGCTGCCCGGCGACCGGGAGCGCATCCGGCAGTTCGCCGCCATCTCGCTGCTCGACGGGCTGCGCCGGCGGCTGCTCTCGCCTGGGGGGTAGGCGGTGATCAGGTTCAGGCGGGGTTCCTGCGGACCTCATCCAGCGCTGAACGGAGGGCCTCGAGCTCGATCGTGACCTGGTCGAGGGGGTCCGAGACGGCATCGAGCCACGGGTCGCCGTCGATCGCGAGTTCTGCGGCCCGGGCGATGACCTCCCCGAACTGGGCTTCGAGCTGTCGTAGTCGCCCGTACACGGCTCGGGCGCCGTCGATGGCGACCGCCCGGGCTGCTGCGAGTTCTGCTGTGCCCGGTTCGGCTGTGGTCGAGTCTGGCCGCGGGGGGACGGCGAGGGCAGTTCGTAGCCGGCGGACGTCGGCGTCCAAGGCCTGCCCGAGGAGGGCCACCGTCCATGTCTGTGAGACGGCATCGACCACTCTCGGCGTCATCGATTCCAGCCGGGTCCGTACGACGTCGTCGCCCGACACTGCAATGACTTGTTCGAAGCGTTCGAGTGAGTCGACTGCGGCGGCGACCGCGCTTCGCCAGGGGTCGCGCAATCGCCAGGGTGCTGGGCGGCGCCATGAGGGCGGCCGCAGCCAGCCGCCGGCGACGATCGCTCCCCACACGAATGCGCCCAGGATCACGGCCAACCATGGGGGTACGCCGAGGATGACCGATACCGAAGCGGTCGCACCCCAGGCCAGCACCGCCGTCGGCGATGCAACCGGCCAGGGCTCGAGGATCACGCCGGATCTGGCCACGACTCCGAGTCTGTCCGCGATGCGGCCGTACGATCGACCGGTGCGACTGGTCGGAGCCATCGTCACGAGCGTCGTGATGTTCTTCGGCGCGATCCAGGTGCGGGAGCGAATCGATGCCCCACCTTCGCTGCGCTCCGACGTTCCCTGCCAGGCCCCACAACAGACTGCTGTCGATCCGACGATCCGTGTCGATGGCGCGGTCCTCGTGCGGTCAGGACCGATGTCGCTCGAGGACGCCGTCGGCGGCAAGTACGCCAGCGACGCCCGGCGGGCCGCCCTCGCCAGCGAATCCGTCGTGTCGGCCCGGTTCGAGGACTGGCAGTACGGCACCGACCTCGTCTCGGTCCGAGTACTCGAGTTCAACAGCCAGCAAGCCGCTCTCGACTACAGCGCGGTCGACGCCGAGACCATCTGCGCATTCACGCTGTCGACGTTCGAACCCGCCGGTCTCGTCGGCGGCTCAGGTGTCCGCCAGCCGTGGGAGAACGGCCCTGACGGGTGGTGGGTCGGGGCGCTGGCCGATGTTCGGTATGTACGGTCCTACGTCCGTACTCCCCGCCATGAAGTCGGCGACGACATGGCAGCTGACGCCATCGTCCGAGTGCTGTCCGGTTGATCTGGGGCACATCGGCCCCACGGACTCGTTCCCTGAACTGGAACCCGTCACCTCCTGCGTCAGCGACTGGATCATCGGTCCCACGGCTCGCCGCCCCGGTCGATCTCCGGGACTGCCTCGGCGACCCGCTCGAAGAACCGGGCGCGCTGCTCGTCGTCGCCGAGCAGCGCGCCCACCGACCGCTGCAGGGCCGCGAGGTCGACCGAGCCGAGGGCGGCCATGGTGGCGACGTCGACCACGTCCTTGGGTCGGGCGAAGAACGCCTTGAAGACGGCCAGGTCCTGGCACGCCAGCACGGGGAGCCGCTCGATGCCGGCGAAGGCGACGTGGCGCCGGTCGGCCTCGGCGTGGTCGTGGAACGGGTGGTTCGAGAGGAACACGTCGACGGGTGTCGCGTCCCACCACAGCCGGGCCTGCGCGTCGCGTGTGAGGGCACGGCGGTCCGTGCCGGTGACGGTGATGCCGCCGGGCAGCGCCTCGAGGAGCCGGTCGACCTCCTCGGGGGCCAGGAACACGTTGACGTCGATGTCCTGGGTGCCCCTCGGCTCCGCGGTGCAGAACGCGAGGGCGAGCGCGCCGCCGAAGGCGTGGGGGACGTCGGCGCCGGCGAGCGCGGCGTGGAGGGCGACGATGCGCTCGGTGAGGGTCACCGGGCAGCGGC
>CAZCJT010000557.1:0-2181 GCA_964498565.1 uncultured Acidimicrobiaceae bacterium | reverse complement strand
CTGGCCGGGGTGGCCTCGGCCGGCGCAGCAGCGGGGGTCGCCATCGGGCGCAGCCGGGTCGTCGCCTGGCGCGACGGACCGGCTGCCGCCGAGCGGCTCAGATGATCCCGGACTCGTGGCCCTGCCAGTACTCGTCCTTGAGCAGGCGCTTGTAGAGCTTGCCGGTGGGGTGGCGGGGCAGCTCGTCGCGGAAGTCGACCGAGCGGGGGCACTTGACGTCGGCCAGCTTCTCCCGGCAGAACGCGATGAGCTCGCGCTCGAGGTCGGGGTCGGGCTCGACGCCCTCGGCCGGCTGCACGACGGCCTTGACCTCCTCGCCGAAGTCCTCGTTCGGGACGCCGAAGACGGCCACGTCGTAGACCTTCGGGTGCATGGCCAGGACGTTCTCGGCCTCCTGCGGGTAGATGTTCACGCCGCCCGAGATGATCATGTACGCCTTGCGGTCGGTCAGGTAGAGGAACCCGTCCTCGTCGAGGCGGCCGACGTCGCCGAGCGTGGACCAGCCCCGGCCCTTCGGGTCCCGCGACTTCTCCGTCTTCTCCGGGTCGTTGTGGTACTGGAACGTCGCCGCGTTCTCGCCCTCGAAGTACACCGTGCCCGCCTCGCCGAGGGGGACCTCCTCGCCGCTCTCCTCGTCGACGATGTGCAGGGTGCCGATGAGCGCCTTGCCGACCGATCCGGGGTGGGCGAGCCAGTCCTCGCTGTTGGTGTAGACGAAGCCGTTGCCCTCGGTGCCGGCGTAGTACTCGTGCAGCACGGGGCCCCACCACTCGATCATCCGGCGCTTGACCTCCACCGGGCACGGGGCGGCGGCGTGGACGGCGGCCTGCATGGAGGACACGTCGTACCTGGCCCGGACCTCGTCGGGCAGCTTCAGCATCCGGATGAACATGGTGGGCACCCACTGGCTGAGCGTGGCGCGGTGCTGCTCGATGAGCGCCAGCGCCTCCTCGGGGTCGAAGCGCTCCATGACGATCACCGTGGCGCCGCCCATCTGCGCACCCATGCAGAACCGCAGCGGGGCGGCGTGGTAGAGCGGCGCGGGGGACAGGTAGATGGTGTCCTCGGTGAGCCCGAACAGCAGGGCCATGAGGCCGTACACCGAGGTGCCGGCGTCGTCGAGGGGCTGGCTCGGCATCGGCGGCTTCACGCCCTTCGGCTTCCCGGTCGTGCCCGAGCTGTACAGCATGTCGGCGCCGGCGATGCGGCCCTCGAGCGGCTCGGCCGGCTGGGCTGCGATGGTGTCCTCGTAGGACTCGAAGCCGTCGACGGTGCCGTCGATCATGAGCCAGGTCTCGACGTTCGGCGCCTGGCCGAGCAGCTTCCCGGCGGCCTCGCGCTTGTACGCCGTGGTGATGAAGGCCCGGGCCCCGCAGTCGTTGATGATGTACTGCATCTCGTCGTCGGTGAGCCGTGACGACATGGCCGTGTAGTAGAGGCCGGCGTAGTGGCAGCCCCAGGCCACGGCGAGGAACCGGGGGTGGTTCTCCATGCAGAACGCCACGTGGTCGCCGGGTTGCAGGCCGAGCGACCGGAACAGCTGGCTGAGCCGGTTGGCCTCGTCGTCCAGCTCGGCGTAGGTCATGGTCTGACCGCTGCCGGCCATGATCACTGCCGGGTGGTCGGGACGGGTGGCGGCGTGGGCACCGGGGTACATGGGGCTGGGGGTCTCCTGGAACCGGGGGACGGGATCGGCGCATGGGCGCGGCCAGACCGTAGCCGTAGGCCGCGAGGGCTCCGCCCGGAGCCGCGGTTCCCGGCGCACACCGGTCGGCAGAGGGCTACGGTCGCCACCGTGGAGGTCACGGAGCGCTTCGCGGAGCTGGTCTCCCAACCGGACTTCCCCCTCGACGAGGCCGCCCTCCTCGTCGCCGCCCACGCCGACCCCTCCTGCGACGTGCCGGCCAACGTGGCCCGGCTCGACGAGCTGGCCCGGTCCGTGCCCGAGCCGACACTGGCGACGCTCACCACGACGCTGTTCGGGCGGTGGGGCTTCATGGGGGACCAGGTCGACTACTACGACCCCCGGAACTCCTACCTGCACGAGGTCCTCGCCCGGCGACGCGGCATCCCGATCACGCTCTCGGTGGTGCTCATCGAGGTGGGCCGGCGGGTCGGCGTGCCCCTCGCCGGGGTCGGCACCCCGGCACACTTCATGACCTGCACCACCGATGGGCCCCG
>CAZCJT010000556.1:0-2189 GCA_964498565.1 uncultured Acidimicrobiaceae bacterium | reverse complement strand
GGCGGGCGCGGCGCAGCGCCAGCTCCTGCATGCGACGGTGCGTGTCGACGCCCGCGCCCGTGTCGGGGACCCGGCTCCAACGCCCGTCGCCCGACAGCTCCCAGGCCAGTCGGTCGTCGGCCAGCGCGACGTCGAGGATCTCCTGCAGGCGCTCCTGGAGCGACGGCGTCTCCACCGGGACCAGCGCCTCGACCCGCCGGTTGATGTTGCGGCCCATGAGGTCGGGGGAGCCGATGAACCACGCCGGCACCCCAGGGCCGTTGCCGTTGGCGAAGTGGTAGATGCGGCTGTGCTCGAGGTAGCGGCCGACGATGGAACGGACCCGCACCGACTCGGACAGGCCGGGCACGCCGGGGCGGAGGCAGCAGATGCCCCGCACGATGAGCTCCATGCCGACGCCAGCCCGGGACGCCTCGTACAGCGTGTCGATCATCCCGGCGTCGGACAGGGCGTTCATCTTGGCCACGATCCGGCCGTCGGGCCCGTACGACGCCTCGTTGGCGATGAGCTCCTCGAACCGGCCCCGCAGGTGGTCGGGGGCGACGATGAGCTTCTCGTAGTCGACGGCTCGGCCAAAGCCGGTGAGGTAGTTGAACAGCTGGGACAGGTCGGTGCCGATGGCGGGGTCGGACGTGAACAGCCCCAGGTCCTCGTAGATGGTGGCCGTCCGGGGGTTGTAGTTGCCGGTGCCGATGTGGCAGTACCGCCGCAGCCCGTCACGCTCCTCGCGCACCACCAGCAGCGTCTTGGTGTGGGTCTTCAGGCCGACGAGGCCGTAGACCACGTGGACGCCGACCTCCTCGAGCGCCTTGGCCCACTCGATGTTGCGGGCCTCGTCGAAGCGGGCCTTGAGCTCGACCAGCACGGCCACCTGCTTGCCGGACTCGGCGGCCCGGACCAGCGAGCGCATGATCGAGCTCTCCGCCGACGTGCGGTAGAGGGTCATCTTGATGGCGACGACCTTGTCGTCCACCGCCGCCTGGGCGAGGAAGGCCTCGACCGTCTTGTGGAAGCTGGCGTAGGGGTGGTGGACGAGGATGTCGTCGCGTCGCATCTCGGCGAAGAAGTCGGCGGTGCCGTCCTCGTCCTTCTGGAGGCGGGCCTGGGTGATCCCCTGCCACGGCGGGTCCTTCAGATCGCTGCGGTCCAGCCGGTGCAGGACCCACATGCCGGTGAGGTCGAGGGGACCGAGCACCTCGTAGACGTCCTCGTCGGCGATGTCGAGCTCACGCACCAGCAGGTCACGCAGCTCGTCGCTCATCGAAGCCTCGACCTCGAGGCGGACGGCACGGCCGAACCGGCGCCGGCGCAGCTCCACCTCGACGGCGGCGAGCAGGTCGTCGGCCTCGTTCTCCTCCAGGGTGAGGTCGGCGTTGCGGGTGACCCGGAAGGCGGCGAACTCCTTGATGTGCATCCCGGGGAAGAGCTCGTCGAGGTGGGCGGCGATCACCTGCTCGAGCGGCACGAACGTCGAGGACGACCCCGGGATCCGCACGAAGCGGTCGAGGTTGGACGGCACCTTGACCCGGGCGAAGCGGTTCTCCCCCGTCTCGGGGTCGTTCACCGACACGGCGAGGCTCAGCGACAGGTTGGAGATGTACGGGAACGGGTGCCCGGGGTCGACCGCCAGCGGCGTCAGCACCGGGAAGATGTGCTCGTGGAACACCTCGAAGAGGCCCTTGCACGCGTCCTCGTCCAGCTCTGACCACGAGCGCAGGTGGATGCCCTCCTCGGCCAACCTGGGCAGGACCTCCTCGAGCAGGATGCGCTGCTGCTCGTGGCCGAGCGCCACCACGTCGTCCCGGATCGCCACCAGCTGCTCGCCGGCGGTGCGGCCGTCGTGGGAGGTCTGGTCGACGCCGGCGTAGAGCTGGTCCTTCAGGCCGGCGACGCGCACCTGGAAGAACTCGTCGAGGTTCGAGACGTAGATGGCGAGGAACTTGGCCCGCTCGAGCAGCGGCACGGTGGGATCGTCGGCCAAGGCGAGGACACGGGCGTTGAAGTCGATCCAGGACAGCTCGCGGTTGAAGAACCGCTCGGGTCGGGTGGCGAGGTCGTGGTCGGCGCCCTCGGGCACCTCCGCGCGGCGTCGGCGCGGGGGCACGCCGGGCGCCAGGTCATCGGCCGGGGTCATGACGCATCCCTACCCGCTTCGACGACGAGGCGGGCGGCACCCAGGGCGCCGGCGT
>CAZCJT010000555.1:591-2200 GCA_964498565.1 uncultured Acidimicrobiaceae bacterium | reverse complement strand
AGCGGTGCTCACGCGGTCCTCCTCGCGGCGCCGGCCTCGGCGACCGGGAAGCAGAACGGGCACGACGGGCAGGCCCCGCACGCCGCCGGGGTCGTCCCATCGGCGCGGTGGGTCCGGATGGCCTGGTCGACGCCGACGACCCCGAACTCGCGGAGGACGGGGCAGGGCTCGTCGGCCTGGGAGTCGACCAGGCGGAGCCCGGTCGGAGCTCGAGGGGCCAGGGCGAGGAGCTGACCCGGGGCCGGCCACCACCTGGCGCGCGAGGACTGGAGCCACGCGAGCACGGCTCCGGCGAGGGCCTCGTCGGTGATCGGGGCGAGCACGACCTCCGCCGCATCGATGGACCGGATCTTCTCGTCACGACGGGCTGACCCGTCGCTTGCCGCCCACTCCGGCGGCGGTTCCGAGCCACCCGCCCGCAGCGTCGCAAACGCTGCCTTGATGCCGTCTCGTGTTGCCATCAGCCGAACTCCCGTACGAACTCCTCGGTGGTCTGGACGACTCGCCCCCGACGCCCGGGGGCAGCTCGAGGGGGTGGCCCGGTGGGGCAGCCCCCCGCCTCCCACCGGTGCGCCGCCTCGATCCGCGAGCTCGCCGAGGAGTTGAGCAGGCTCCGCCACCGACGCCAGCCGGATCGGCGGCATGCCTCGGCCTCGGCGTCGGGGGCCGCACCCGACCACCGCCAGAGGAGCTCCAGATCGGCACGGGTCCTGCCTGCCCGGATCTCCCGCTCGACGGCTGCCCGGTCGCGTCGGTCCGCCCCGTGCTGCGGTTCCTCGCGAGCCTGGAGGCCGACGAGGTCCTCGACGACGTCCTCGGCCAGGTCGCGCGCGCGCGTCTCGCTCTCGCTCTCCGATCCGGGAGCCGGGCAGCCGGGCATGGTAGTACGCGTGTGGACATCGGCGGGACACTCGCGGGACACGGGCGGGACAGAGGCGGGACAATTCGCCGCGCCTTCTGGCGTTCGTCCGTCATCCGGCGGGACACTCGCGGGACACTCGCGGGACACTCGCGGGACACTCGCGGGACGCGGACCCTCCTCCCCGAGCTCGCCGAGGAGTCGGCGCGCGGTCCTGTCGGAGACGCCCCACCGAGCGGCGAGAGCACGTCGACCAGGGAGCGGCTCGGGACAGGTCGGGTGCGTGGCGCGGTCGAGGAGCACCGCCAGATCGAGCCGGCAGATCTCCTCCGGCCACGGGCGTGGGTAGTGCTCGAGCAGCGGCCATGCCTCCGCGAGGGCGTCGAGTCGGGAGAGCGCGGTCACGGGGAGCACCCGTCGGCGAGGACCTCGAGCGACGCGTCGTCCGCTCCAGGAGGAGATGCGTCACCCGGCTCGAGGAGCGACGCGTCACCCGGCTCGAGGTGAGACGGGTCGGCCGAGGTCCTCCGAGACGGATCCTGGAACAGGTCCCACGCGCGGCGGACGCCACCGGAGCCCGGGAAGAGGTCGGCCAGGGTGTCACCGAGGCGGGCCCCGAGGAGCCCGAACAGCCAGGAGCAGAACGCCGCGGGCTTGGCACCGACGACGCGGTCGGGGTCCGTCAGCCGAGGCCGGCAGGTGTAGACCAAGGCGTCGTCACCTGGTCGCCTCGACGACTCCCGTCTCGAG
>CAZCJT010000555.1:0-581 GCA_964498565.1 uncultured Acidimicrobiaceae bacterium | reverse complement strand
CACCACGACGGGCTCCCAGGCGGAGAGGGGCCCGCGCGAGACGGTGGGACGGCTGCCGCGGAACCACGCGGCGACCCTCCACCCGTCCACGCCGGCAAGGAGCGACACCACCATCGGGAGGGCATCGGCCGAGGTCGAGAGCGCCCAGCCGTCGTACTCCTGCAGCGCCGACAGGAGCGCCGCGTGGTCGACCTCGCCGGCGTAGTCGGGATGGCCCGAGTAGTAGCGGCGAGACAGGCCCGGGTAGGGCGGGTCGGCGTAGGCCAGGCGCTTGGGCTCGGCGGCGTCCGTCGCCACCATCACCGCGCGACCGAACCGCCACGCGGCCTGGCGGCACCGCTGGGAGCAGTACACCGAGTCGCGTCGAGACGTCGCCTCGAGGCCTCCGCGACACCACGCGCAGGAGCGGTCGGGTCCCGGACGGACCGACACGTCCGGCGCCTGCAGGGACGACGTGTCTCCTCCTGGAGGGGGCGACACGTCGCAGGAGTACTCCCGCGACACGTCGTGCACGGCCCAGGGCGACGCGGTCATGTCGGCGCCTCGAAGAGGCCGAGCTGCTCGAGGCGCGCCGCCACCCG
>CAZCJT010000554.1:0-2208 GCA_964498565.1 uncultured Acidimicrobiaceae bacterium | reverse complement strand
GACGGCGCCCTTCGCGACGCGGACCGACGAACCGGCAGCACCCTTGGCCATCTGCCCCGCCCGCTCGGCCGTGGCCTTGGTCCGGTCGAGGGCCGCGGCGGCCCAGGCGTACTCGGTGCCGAGGACGGCGAAGCCGGCCACCACCACGACGATCCCGGGCCCTGGCAGCACCAGCATGGCGATGCCGCCGAGCACCAGGACGCCGCCGACCACGGTGACGGCGATGCGCTTCGAGGAGCGGAAGGCGAAGCGGACGACGGCGATGAAACGGGACTCCCTGGCTGCAGGCACCAGCCGATCGTAGGGTCGGGCACCCGGTAGCGTCAGCGCATGGCGACGTCCCCCACGCTGGCGCTCATCCGGGAGGCGCCCAAGGTCCTGCTGCACGACCACCTCGACGGTGGGCTGCGACCGAGCACCGTCATCGAGCTGGCCGCCGAGCAGGGCTACGAGGGGCTGCCGACGACCGACCCGGGCGAGCTGGCGGCGTGGTTCGTCGAGGGTGCCGCCCGGCGCAGCCTCCCCCGCTACCTCGAGCCGTTCCAGCACACCGTCGGCGTCATGCAGACACCCGACGCGCTCGAGCGGGTGGCGCGGGAGTGCGCCGAGGACCTGGCCGCCGACGGCGTCGTCTACGCCGAGGTCCGGTTCGCGCCGGAGCTCCACCTCGAGCAGGGCCTGCAGCTGGACGAGGTCGTCGAAGCCGTGCTGCGGGGCTTCGAGCAGGTGACCGCGCAGGGCCGGATCCAGATCGGGCTCCTCCTCACCGCCATGCGCACGGCGGCGAACTCCCCGGAGATCGCCGAGCTCACGCTGCGTCATCGCGACCGCCACGTGGTGGGCTTCGACATCGCGGGGAGCGAGGCCGGGCACCCGCCCACCCGGCACCTCGACGCGTTCCGTCGCATCGCGGCGGCCAACCACCACATCACCATCCACGCCGGCGAGGCGTTCGGCCTGCCGTCCATCTGGGAGGCGATCCAGATCTGCGGGGCGGAGCGGCTCGGGCACGGCGTGCGCATCGTCGACGACATCGATGTCCAGCCCGACGGCTCGGTGAAGCTCGGCGAGCTGGCCTCGTTCGTCCGCGACCGGCGCGTGCCGCTCGAGATGTGCCCCACCTCCAACGTCCACACCGGCGTGGTCGACGACCTCGCCGACCACCCGATCGACCTGCTCACCCGCCTCCGCTTCCGGGTCACCGTCAACACCGACAACCGCTTGATGAGCGACGTGTCGATGACGAGCGAGATGCACGCCCTGTGCGAGACGTTCGGCTACGGCTGGGGCGATCTCCAGTGGTTCACCGTCAACGCCATGAAGAGCTCGTTCTGGCCCTTCGACAGGCGGCTGCGCATCATCAACGAGATCATCAAGCCGGGCTACGCCTCGCTCCAGGCGCGGGCGCTGGAGTCGGCCTAACCTCCCGGCATGGCCGACAAGATCGAGATCACCCGCGACATCGCCGCCTCCCCCGAGGCGGTGTACGCCGCCATCTCCGACGTCACCCGCATGGGCGAGTGGTCCTCGGAGTGCCACGGCTGCGAGTGGCACGAGGGCGTCGACGGCCCGGTGGTGGGCGCCACGTTCGACGGCCACAACCGCAACGGCGAGCACGAGTGGACCAGCCAGGGCAAGGTCATCGAGGCCGAGCCGGGACGGGCGTTCGCCTTCGAGTGCTCGATGATGGACTTCCACTTCTCGACGTGGGGCTACCGCATCGAGCCCACGGACACCGGATGCCGTGTCACGGAGTGGAGCGAGGACCTCCGTCCCGAGTCGGCGCTCGAGTTCAGCAAGCAGATGTCGGGTGTCGACGATCGGGCCCAGCGCAACGCCGAGACGATGAGCACCACGCTGGAGCGCCTCGCCGCCGCCCTCGAGGGCTGAACCGACCCGAAGGGTCAGACGCCGTCGAGGATGGCGGCCGACGCCGACGCCCCGATGCGCGTGGCGCCAGCCTCGATCATGGACAGGGCGGTGGCGGCGTCGCGGATGCCGCCCGACGCCTTGACCCCGACGTCCCAGCCCACCGCGGCCCGCATCCGGCGCACGGCGTCGACGCTGGCGCCGCCGGCGGGATGGAAGCCGGTGGAGGTCTTCACGTAGTCGGCGCCTTCCCCGACCGCGGTGGCGCAGACGCGGTCGAGCTGCGCGTCGTCGAGCGCGGCCGACTCCACGATGACCTTGAGCACCACCGGCGCGGCG
>CAZCJT010000553.1:0-2209 GCA_964498565.1 uncultured Acidimicrobiaceae bacterium | reverse complement strand
GGCGGCTCAGTGATCGTGCGGGAGGACACCCGCCAGGGCGACGAGCTCGACCGGCTGCTCGCCGCGGCCGGCGTGGCGGCCTGGTGGGCCGTGCCGTGCCGTGGGATCGAGGACGTCGAGTCGGCACTGGTGGTCCTCCGTGATCGGGTCGGGCCGATCAGCCCGCTCCAGCGCGAGCAGCTGGACCAGCTCGTCACCACGGCCGGTCTCGCCTTCGAGCGGGCCTCGCTGCACGGCCAGCTGGCCCACGCCGCCTTCCACGATCCGCTCACCGGCCTCGGGAACCGCGGCTTGTTCTTCCAGCGCGACGAGGACCCCCTGCAGTCGGGCGCGGCGCTCCTCTACGTCGACCTCGACCGCTTCAAGCCGGTGAACGACCAGCTCGGCCACACCGCGGGTGACCTCGTCCTCGTCACCGTGGCCGACCGCATCCGGCGCGCCGTGCGCCCCGACGACCGCCTCACCCGCTTCGGGGGCGACGAGTTCGTCGTGGAGTGCACCGGCGTGCGAAGCGACGAGGAGGCCATCGTGATCGCCGAGCGCATCATCGCCGCCGTGCAGGAACCGATCCGGCTCGACGTGGGCGAGATCCGCGTCGGCGCCAGCGTGGGCATCGCCCGGGCCGTGGAGCCGGTGGGCGTCGACGACCTCCTCGACCGCTCCGACGCGGCACTGCTCGCGGCCAAGGCGGCCGGCAAGGGGCGCTGGCACCTGGCCGCGCCCTGCCCGGGTCAGCCGCCGAGCAGCTCCTCGAGCGCGGTATCGACCGCGTCGAGCGACGACGCCGGCTCGTGGGCGATGGGCCCGAGGTAGCTGATGGCGACCTCGCCCGCCTCGACCGAGCCGCCGTCGGTCTCGATGGGCAGCGGGATCGGGTCACCCCACTGCATCTCGACGGTGAAGGTGTCCTCGTAGCCGGCGCGGGGCACGAGCGTCGCCGTCTGGACCGAGCGGGGCGGGATGGTGCCGATTTCGGCGTGGCGCCAGGCCGTGATCTCCTCGAGGCCCACGTTGGGGACGTTGATGTTCACCACCACCGGCGGATCCGGGAGGTCCTTCGCGACCACCTCGGTGACCCGGGCCGCGACCTCGGCGGCGGTCTCCCAGCGCTGGTCCCGGATCATCTCGTCCCAGCCCTGGCCCTCGACGCCGAAGCCGATCACGGACTGGCTGACGGCGATGCTGTTCAGCCCGCCGTTGCGAGCCGTGATGGCGGCCCCGACCGTGCCCGAGTGGTAGATCGCCCGGCCCGTGTTGGCGCCGGGGTTGATGCCGGCCACCACCAGATCGATGTCACCGAAGCAACCGAAGCGGGCGAAGTACACGCACAACGCCGGCGGTCCCCCCACCGACCATGCTTCGGGCACGCCGTCGATGTGCTGGCGCTGCACCTCCGGCTGCATGAGGTGCAGGGTGCCGAGCGCGGCGCCGAAGCCGGAGTACTCGCGGTCGGGTGCGACGACCACGACGTCGCCGACCTCGGTGAGCCGGCGGGCGAGGACGTGCAGGCCGAGCGAGTCGATCCCGTCGTCGTTGGTCACGAGGATGCGCACCGTCTCCTTCTACCAGCCGTCGAGCGGATCGCCGACGGCCGCCCGGCGAACGGCAGGTGACGTCAGCAGTCGTCGTCGCCGCCGGGGTTGGGGCGGTCCGGGATGCTCGGGTCGACGACCTCGACGTGCACGTGCGGCCACGCCGGCGCCGCCGTGTGCTCGTCGACCTGCGACCCGAACGGGAGCACGGTCGGGCGGGGCGCCACCACGGTGACGCCGGCCTCCACCCGCTGGCCGGCCTGCAGCTGCACCCCGTCGATGTGGAGGATCTTGACCTCCCAGCCGGGTCGCCCGTCGGGGTCGATCACGGCGTAGTCGTCACGGTGCTCGCAGTAGAGGACGTAGCTGCCAGCTCGCTTGACGGTCCCCGTCACCGGCGCCCGGATCTCCGCATCCGGCGACACGACGATGTCGGCCGCGGTCCGGCTGCCGGTACCCCGCTGGCGGGACTCGAGCTCGACGGGTCGTGCCGCCTCCGCCGTCGGCTCCATCTGGCGGGCGCCGTCGTGGCCGGCCTCGTGGAAGCCGACCACCTCGACCTGGGCGGCGGGGTGGTGCAGCACCAGCTGCTCGACCGTGGCGAAGGGGGCGAACCCCGTGTCGATCAGCACCCGCGGCACCGCGATCGTCGTCGGCGGGGCCACGGTGGTCGGCGG
>CAZCJT010000552.1:0-2212 GCA_964498565.1 uncultured Acidimicrobiaceae bacterium | reverse complement strand
CGCTCGCCAGGCTCACGAGGCCGCCGGCCACCGCCGCGGCCGAGCCGCTGGACGACCCGCCCACGGTCCGGCCGTGCCGCCAGGGGTTGTGCGTGACCCCGTTGATCTTGGTGACGCTGACGTTGAGGCCGCCGAACTCGCTCGCCGTGGTCTGGCCCACCGGCACGGCCCCGCCCCGCTCGAGGAGGCGCTCGATCACGGTGCCGGTGTGGGTGGCGACACGGTCGCGGAAGACGAGCGACCCCTCGGTGTAGGGCCAGCCCGCCACCGGGTCCAGCTCCTTGATGCCGGCCGGCACCCCACCGAAGGGCAGCGACACGTCGGCGCCGGCGGCCGCGGTGTGGGCACGGTCGGGGTCGACGTGGGAGAAGGCGTTGAGGTCGCTGCGCTCGATGGCCGACAGGGTGGCCTCGAGCTCCTCCTTCGGCGATCGGTCCCCCGCCCGGAAGGCGTCGACGAGCGAGCAGGCATCCCCGGTCCAGGGCGTGTCGGTCATCTTCGATGGTTCGACCCGTCGGTCCCGTGTTCCTCGGAGGAGATGGGGGTGTAGGACTTCGGCACCGCCGAGCGATGGAGGGATGGTGACCCAGCTGCCTGCGACCTCGGACCCGCGGCACGCCCTCGTCGAGCTCTACGACCGGGCGCTGCCCGACGTCTACGGCTACCTGGCGTCGCGCTGCGGCTCAGCCTCCGTGGCCGAGGACCTCACGTCGGAGACGTTCCTGGCCGCCGTCGACGCCGTCCGGCGCGGGTCCGTACCGGAGCTGACCGTGGCCTGGCTGATCGGCGTGGCCCGCCACAAGCTGGTCGACCACTGGCGACACCAGGAGCGGGACCGGCGGGCCAGCGCCGAGCTCGATCCGCCACCCGACATCGATGACTGGGACGTCCAGCTCGACGCTCTGGTGGCCCACGAGGCCCTGGCCGGCCTCGGTGGCCACCACCGCAGCGCGCTCGCCCTCCGCTACCTCGACGGGCTGCCCGTCCGGGAGGTGGCGGCCTGCCTCGGTCGGACGGAGGGCGCCACCGAGGTGCTCCTCGTGCGGGCCAGGGCGGCGTTCCGCCGGCAGTACGAGCAGCGACGACCGATGACCGCAGGAGAGGGGGAGCGATGACCGATCCGTTCGAGGCGCTCGCCGATCCCACGGAAGCCCAGGCCCCCCGTCCGAGCTTCGCCCGGGCGCTGCGCAGCCGCCTGCTCGACGCGCTCGACCTCGACCCGGCGCAGGTCCGGGCCCCCATCGACCTTCCCAGGAGGAAGCCCATGCCACCCACCACGACCACCCCGACCGCCACCGCGGTCATCCCCTACCTCACCGCCTCCGACGCCGTCGGGGCGCTGGGCTGGTACACCCAGGCCTTCGGCGCCGAGGAGCAGTTCCGGGTCGTCGGCCCCGACGGTCTGCTCGGCCACGCCGAGTTCCGCATCGGCGAGGCCGTCTTCTACCTGTCCGACGAGCACCCCGCCATGGGTGTGGTGTCACCCTCCACGCTCGGCGGCACGCCCTTCGCCCTGCACCTCTCGGTCACCGATGTCGACGCCATGTTCTCCCGGGCCGTGGCCGCCGGCGCCACCGCCCAGCGCGAGCCCGAGGACCAGCCCCACGGCGCCCGGCACGGCGCGCTGGTCGACCCCTACGGGCACCGCTGGATGCTGTCGCAGCCCATCGAGGACCTGACCCTCGACGACTACGCAGCGCGGTCCGAGGGCAGCGAGTACCGGGTCGACGTGGCGCCGGGCGCAATCCGCGACGGCCAGCCCTACGTCGACGGCATCTGGGGGGCGATGACCTACCGCGACCCCGACGCCGGCATCCGCTTCGTCACCGAGGTGCTCGGCTTCGAGGAGCTCGTGCTCGTGCGGGGCGAGGACGGGGGCATCGTCCACAGCGAGTACCGCTGGCCCGAGGGCGGGATCGTGCAGATCGCCGGTGTGGAGGACGACAACCCCTTCCTGCCCCCGCCGGGCGGCAACGGCCTGTACGTCATCACCGCCGACCCCCACGCCGTGTGGGCGCGGTGCCAGGCGGCCGGCGTCGAGGTCATCCGGCCGCCCGAGGAGCCGCACTACGACCCGGGCGGCATGGGCTTCTCCGTCCGGGACCCCGAGGGCAACGCCTGGAGCTTCGGGTCCTACACCGGCGGCGCCACCGAGTGACGCCGCGCTACATGGCGACTGCCAGTTCGGGAGGGGCGCACGGGCAGTCACCCG
>CAZCJT010000551.1:0-2216 GCA_964498565.1 uncultured Acidimicrobiaceae bacterium | reverse complement strand
CGCCGACGACGGCGCCGGGCACTGCGCCCGCCACCGCGGCACCCGCTGCACCCGCGGCGCCTGCGCCCACCACCACCACGACCACGCCGCCCTGCCGCAACAGCACGGACCCGTCGTGCGGATCGTTCTCGTGGGACCCGGCCCCCGGGCCCTACGAGGTCGAGATCTACGCCGTGTCGACGCCGATCGCGGCCCGCGTCGGTGAGCCGGTGCGCTTCGCCGTCGAGTACGTCGATCCCGCCGGCACCGACGCGCAAGGTGCCTGTCTGAACTGGTACGTCAGCGACCCCGGCGTGGTGAACACCTCCAGCTGCGAGGTCATCAACCCGTCGTGCGCCCGAACCGGACCGCACGACCCGCCGGCCCCCGTGGGCGACCGCATCCTGCTGGAGCGGACGATCACGTTCGAGACCCCCGGCGAGCACGAGGTCCGCATCGGCGGCAACATCGGGACGCACCTCGCCGACGGGTGCGAGAGCCCCTACCGCAACAGCTTCACGCGCACGTTCACCATCGTTGTGAACTGACCCCGCATGGAGGCACCCCAGGTCGCCGACGCGCTCGGGGCCATGGCCGCGATGGCCATCGCCGTGGTGGTGCTCGGCACGGTGGCTGCGGCCGTGCACGAGCCGAGCCGCCGGGCCATCCGCTCGATCGCCGACGAGCACGGGCGCACCAGCGGGTGGCTGGTGTCCCTGATCGCCACGGCCGGCAGCCTGTGGTTCTCCGAGTCCGCCGGGTTCCCGCCCTGCGAGCTGTGCTGGTACCAGCGGATCGCCATCTACCCGCTCGTGGTGGTGCTCGGCATCCGGGCCCTGCGCCCGCGGGGCAGCCGCGACCTCCGGCTCGCCGGGCTGGCGCTGGTCGCCGCCGGACTGGTCGTCAACGCCTGGCACGTGGCCATCGAGACGTTCCCGAGCCTGGACAGCGGCGCTTGCAACGCCACGGTGCCCTGCACCGTCCGCTGGGTCGAGGGCCTCGGCGTGTTCACCATCCCCCGCCTCGCCACGGTGGCGCTCGTTCTGATCGGCATCGCCATCGCCATCGATCGCACCGACGGCCGCGACCGGGACACCGTCGACCATCCGTAGGCTCGTCCGTCGATCACCCCCCTCGGAGGAACGAACCATGAGCAGCACCAAGAGCTCGCCGTCCGGCGGACCTCGCGCCCCGAAGCGCTCGTCCCTCCCCTTCGTCGTGCTCGGCGCGATCGTGGTCGTCGCCTTCGCCATCGCGCTGCTGGCCTCCGGCGGTGATGGCGGAGACGACGACGGCGGAGACACGGCGACCGGTGACACGGCCGGCGAAGGCTCGGAGTCGGGCTCCGGCGAGCTGCTGGCGACCGCTGGCATCTCCGTCACCGGTGACGACCTCGCCCCGATCGGCGACGGCGGGGACGACCCGGCGGTCGGCACGCCCGCCCCCACGCTGGAGGGCGTCGACCCGACGGGACAGGGCACAGCGGTCGAGTACGACGAGCCGACCCTCCTCGCCTTCCTCGCCCACTGGTGCCCGCACTGCCAGGCCGAGCTGCCCCAGCTCGTGGCCCTGGCCGACGAGGGCGCCCTCGACGGCATGGACGCCGTCGTCGTGCTGACCGGCACCGACGAGACGGCCCCGAACTACCCGCCGGCGCCGTGGCTCGAGCGCGAGGGCTGGTCGGGCCGGGTGATCCTCGACGACGAGGGCCAGTCGGCGGCCCAGGCGTTCGGGCTGACGTCGTACCCGTACCTGGTGCTGGTCGACGGCGACGGCGAGGTCATCGCCCGCAACGCCGGTGAGCTCGGGCTCGAGGGCCTGCGAGAGCTCGTCGCCCAGGCCGGCTGATCGGCACCGTCACCGCCATGACCGGCACCGACGAGGCATCCGGACGGGGCGGGCTCGCCGGCTGCACCGTCGCGGTCACCGCCGAGCGTCGGGCCGAGGAGCAGGCCGAGCTGTTCCGCAAGCGCGGGGCCGACGTGATCATCGCACCCACCGTCCACACCGTGGACCTGAGCGGCGACAACGGGCTGCGGGCCACGACCGAGCTGGTCATCGCCGATCCGCCCGACTGGGTGGTCGCCACCACCGGCTTCGGGATGCGCCTCTGGTTCGAGGCCGCCGAGGCCTGGGGCCTCGACCGGGCCCTGCTCGCCGCCCTGGGCGCCGGCCGCGTCGTCGCCCGAGGGCCCAAGGCCCAGTCCGCCTGCCGCCAGCGGGACCTCGAGGTGGTG
>CAZCJT010000550.1:0-2217 GCA_964498565.1 uncultured Acidimicrobiaceae bacterium | reverse complement strand
GGCGCCGGCGGTCGGGTCGCGACGGTCGCGCCCTTCGGGCGGCTCATCGTCATTCGATGCCGTCGCGTCGGCGCCGGTCGATGCGGACTGATCGTGGTCGTCTGCCGGGGGCGGGTCGAGAACGTCGTCGAGGGCCTGCTGCAGCTGCTCCGGTGGGACGACCGGGGGGTCGAAGGGTCCCCGCCGCCGCCGGTGAGCGAGCACGAGCGGGGCCACTCGCCGCAGGTCGTCCGGCACCACGTGCTCACGGTGGTCCAGCCCGGCCAGCGCGGTGGCCGCCCGGCACAGCGTCAGGTCGGCACGCAGGCCCTCGGCCCCCACCTCCAACGCCAGGCGCGAGGCGGCGACCAAGACATCGTCAGGCAGGGCCACCGACCGGGCTTCCACGAGCGGTGCGAGCTGCGGCTCCGGCGGTGCGTCCGCGGTGCCGGCGTCGAAGGCGAGCCGCCGGCGCACCGCCTCGACCCGCTGGTCGACGTCAGTCGGGGCGTTCACCTCGACGCACAGGCCGAAGCGGTCGAGCAGCTGGGGGCGGAGCTCGCCCTCCTCGGGGTTCATCGAGCCGACCAGCACGAACCGAGCCGGGTGGCGATGCGACACGCCGTCGCGCTCCACCCGGTTCTCGCCCGACACGGCGACGTCGAGCAGCACGTCGACCAGGTGGTCGGCCAACAGGTTGATCTCGTCGACGTACAGGACACCGCCGTGCGCAGCGGCGAGCAGCCCGGGTTGGAAGCGGACCTCGCCACCGGTGAGCGCGGCGTGGGTGTCGAGCGTGCCGACCACCCGGTCCTCGGTCGCCCCGAGGGGCAGCTCGACGAACGGTGCGCCGCGCAGCTGGGCGGCCAGGCCACGGGCGAGCGTGGTCTTGGCCGAGCCCTTCTGACCCCGCAACAGCACACCACCGATGCGCGGGTCGGCGGCGGCGAGGCGGAGCGCGAGCTTGGCGTCGTCCTGGCCCACCACGGCATCGAACGGGAAGATGAGGTTCACCTGCCTTCCTCCCAGCCCTCGGCCTCGAGCACGGCCTCGGTGAGGGCCTTGCGCGCGCTGTCCGATGCGTCCCAGAGGTCGCGGTCGGCGGCCTCGAGCAGCCGCTCGGCGATGGCCCGCAGCGCCCACGGGTTGGACGCCTCGAAGAAGGAGCGCATGTCCGGGTCGCCGACGTAGGCGTCGGTGACCCGCTCGTACATCCAGTCCTCGACGATCTCGTTTCCCTCACCGCTCGCGACGGCGTCGTAGCCGAAGAGGTAGTCCACAGTCGCGGCCAGCTCGAACGCGCCCTTGTAACCGTGGCGACGCATGGCGTCGATCCACTTCGGGTTGAGGACCCGGCTGCGCACCACCCGGGCGGCCTCCTCCTTGAGGGAGCGCACCTGCGGGTTCGCCGGGTCGGAGGAGTCCCCGAACCACGCCTTGGGCGCCGAGCCGGTGAGGGCCCGGACGGCGGCGACCATGCCCCCGTGGTCCTGGAGGTAGTCGTCGGAGTCGAAGATGTCGTGCTCGCGGTTGTCCTGGTTCTTGACCGCGACCTGGATGGCGGCGAAACGGCGGGCCATGCCGTCGGGATCGGCGTCGCCGTGGCGGTCGCGGCCGTAGGCGAACCCGGACCACGCCAGGTACACCTCGGCCAGGTCGGCCTGGGTGCGCCACGACCCCTGCTCGAGGACGGGCAGGATCCCGGAGCCGTAGCCGCCGGGCGGCGGTCCCCAGATGCGGGCGTCGTCGGTGCCGGCGGCCGCGATCGGGTTCTGGTCGGGCGACTCGTCGAGGTCGGCGACGAGCTCGACGGCGTCGTCGAGCAGAGCGATGACGTGGGGGAAGGCGTCGCGGAAGAAGCCGCTGATGCGCAGGGTCACGTCGATGCGGGGGCGGCCCAGCTCGGCCAGCGGGATGACCGCGAGGCCGGTGATCCGCTGGCTCTGATCGTCCCAGGTGGGCCGCACGCCGAGCAGCGCGAGGGCCTCGGCCGCGTCGTCCCCGCTGGTGCGCATGGCTGCGGTGCCCCAGAGGACGAGGCCGACGGTGGTCGGGTGCTCGCCGGTCTCGTCCAGGTGCCGCTCGACGAGGCGGTCGGCCAGCTTCCGGCCGACCTCCCACGCCAGCGGCGAAGGGATGCCCTTCGGGTCGACGGAGTAGAAGTTCCGGCCCGTCGGCAACACGTTGGCGGCCCCGCGGCTGGGGGCGCCGCTGGGCCCGGCCGGGACGTGCCGGCCA
>CAZCJT010000549.1:0-2220 GCA_964498565.1 uncultured Acidimicrobiaceae bacterium | reverse complement strand
GCGGGTGGACGGCGGCGGGACCGTCCGGCGCAGGCACGGCCCGCACAGCGCGGGGCCGGGCCCGGCACAGACGACGCATCCCCCTCGCAGCAACTCCATGCCGAGGGACCGTACGACCGCCCCTCCGACAGGAACCCGCGTCGCCGCGTCAACCCATCCCCTGCTCGTGCGTCCCAGAGGGTGATGATGGCCACCAGCCCGACGGGCTCGACCGCATCGAGGAGCAGCTCATGTCCCGCACCCCACTCACCGACACCCAGCGCTGGACGATCGCCGGCGTGGCCGCGGTGGCCACGCTGCTCGTCGTCGCCCTCTTCGTCGTGTCCGCCGGCGGGGACGACGACGATGCCGACCTCGCCACGGGCACGTCCACCACGACCGTGCCGGTCGAGGACACCACGACCACCACGGCCGCGCCGGAGGAGACCACCACCTCGACGACGACCTTCACGCCGACCGTCGACCCGTTCGCCGTGGCGTTCCCGGCACCCGAGGACAGCCGCCGCTTCGACGCGCCGGCGTCGGCGGCCCGGGCCTTCGCCACCGACGTGCTCGGGTTCACCGAGCTTGTGCTCGGCGGACCGATCGAGACCGGCGAGGGCACCGCCATGGTCCCCGTGCAGCAGCGCGAGGACGGGCCGGAGACGATCGTGTCGGTGCAGCAGATGGAGGACGGCGCCTGGTACGTCCTCAACGCCAGCACCGAGGACATCACGGTGGACGTGCCGGCGCCGGGGACCTCGCTGGCGTCACCGTTCGAGACGACCGGGCAGGCCCTGGCATTCGAGGGCTCGGTGGAGGTGCTGGTCGTGGCCCAGGGCGACCCCCAGCCGCTCGGCCAGGGGGTGGTCACCGGAAGCGGCACCCCGCCCGCCGGCCCCTTCCAGGGCCGGATCGAGTTCGCGCCGCCGCCCGAGGCGGTGGCCGGCGTCATCGTCTACCGGGTCCACTCCGCCGAGGACGGCCAGGTGACCCACGCGGCCGCCGTGCGCGTGCGGCTCACGACCTTCACGTCCTGACCGAGGTGCCTGACAGGCTGCGCCCGTGACCGGACGCGCCATCAACCTGTTCTCCGACACCCAGACCCGCCCCACCGACGCGATGCGCGCCGCGATGGCCGCCGCCGAGGTGGGCGACGAGCAGCGCGGGGCCGACCCCACCGTCAACCGGTTGCAGGACCGCATGGCCGAGCTGCTCGGCAAGGAGCGGGCCATCTTCTTCCCGACCGGGACGATGTGCAACCTGGTCGCCGTCGGGGCCCACACACGCCCCGGCGACTCGATCGTGCTCGAGCACAGCGGCCACGTGCTGCGTTCCGAGACGTCGGGTGCAGCAGCGGTGAACGGGTGCGTGATCGAGACGATCCGCGGCGACCGCGGCTTCTTCACGCCCGAGCAGCTGGCCCACGTGCTCACTGCGGGCAACCAGTATGTGCCGCCCACCCGGCTGGTGTGCCTGGAGCAGACCCACAACTTCGCGGGCGGCACGGTCTGGCCGCTGGCGCAGTACGAGGCCGTCGCCGCGCTGGCCCACGAGCAGGAGGTGGCCGTGCACACCGACGGCGCCCGCCTGATGAACGCGGTGGTGGCGTCGGGCGTCGAGGCTTCGGCCTGGGCGGCCCCGGTGGACACCATCTGGGTCGACTTCACCAAGGGGCTCGGCGCGCCCACCGGCGCGGTGCTGGCCGGCCCGGCCGACGTCATGGAGCAAGCCTGGCTCCTGAAGCACCGCTTCGGCGGGGCGATGCGCCAGGCCGGCATCGTCGCCGCCGGGTGCCTCCACGCCCTCGACCACCACGTCGATCGCTTGGCCGACGACCACGCCAACGCCGCCCGCCTCGCCGAGGGGCTGGCCGCGGTCGGCCTCGACGTGACCGCACCGGAGACCAACCTGGTCTACGTCGACCCGCGTCCCGCCGGCGTCGATGCGGTGTCGTTCGCCGCCGCCATGGCCGATGCCGGCGTGGAGATCAGCACGCTGAGAGCCCGCAACCGGCTGTGCACCCACATCGACGTGACGGAGGCCGACGTGGACGAGGCGATCGCCGCCGCCGCGCAGGCCGTCGAGGCCGCCGGTCAGCCGATGCGGGCGGACTGACCCCCGTCCACCGGCAGGATCGCCCCGGTGACGAACTGCGCCTCGTCCGAGGCCAGGAACAGCACGGCGTCGGCCACGTCGTCGACGTGCCCTGCCGGCCCCGCAGCGGGACGAGGGCGTCGC
>CAZCJT010000548.1:0-2225 GCA_964498565.1 uncultured Acidimicrobiaceae bacterium | reverse complement strand
CCCGCACCGCACGGAACGCCCCGTAGTACACCGACACATCGTCGACGTCGAAGACCGCGTCAGGACTGGCGTGCCTGCGCGGCGCCACGCTGGGTCGAGGTACGGACGAGCCGTTGTCAGTCAGCAACCGGACTCCCGGGGTCGTGTCGGGCATGTCAGCCCCGCTTCTTCTCGTAGTGGTTCCGCGCCAGGATGGCGATGGCGTTGGCGAGCAGCACGACGACGAGCAGCACCACGATGGCGGCTGCGGTCGCCTGCTCCCAGTCGGCCCCTGGTCGACCGGCCCAGGTCGTGATCACGATGGGCATGGCCGTGAAGCGCTCGTCGAGTGCGCCCAAGGACAGGCTCGTTCCGCCGGACAGGAAGCCGGTCACCGCACCGACCAGGATCAACGGCGCTGCTTCCCCGAGTGCCCTGGCCAGGGCCAGCACGGTGCCGGTGAGGATCCCCGGCGCCGCATATGGCAGGACGTGGTCCTTCGTGACCTCCCACGGCATGGCGCCGACGCCGTGGGCCGCTTCACGAAGCGACGCAGGCACCGCTCGGAGCGCCTCGGCGCTGGTGATGATGACGATCGGGAGGACCAGGACGGCCAGTGTCAGCCCGGCGGAGATCACCGACCGGCCCTGGGACCCCGGGCCGGTGAGTGCCCCCAACGCCTTGACGAAGATGGCGAGGCCGAGGATGCCGTAGACCACCGAGGGCACGCCGGCGAGGTTGCGGATGCTCAGGTCGATGAAGCGGGTCAATCGGCTCGGGTGGGCGTACTCCTCGAGGTAGATGGCCGACGCGATGCCGATCGGGAAGGCGATCAGCACCGTGAAGACGCCGATGAGGAACGTCCCGCGAAGGCCCTGGAGGATGCCGGATGCCCCGGGTTGGGAGCGCAGGCTGCCCCGGACGAAGTCGCCGAGCCGTCCGGTGAGGGTGCCACTGCCCGTCTGCACCATGTCGTAGACCAGGACGGTCAGGATCACGATCGACATCGCCATGGTGGCGATCAGCACCGCCTGGAAGGCTTTGCCGGCGACGTCGGTGCGGCTCGCCGTGAGCTGGCGCCGAACCGATGCCGTCGCGACCGCGCCGCCCTGGGCTGCCGGTGTGCTGAGGGCCATCGTCGGGCTCCTAGTAGACCTGGCGCACCCGCCGGACGAACCGGCTGGCTAGCACGTTTAGGACGAGCGTGACGAGGAACAGCAGCATCCCGACGAAGAAGAGGCTCTGGAACGTGAGCCCCGCCCCTCGGACCTGATCGGTGCCCGCTGCCTGTGACGCCATCGCTGCCGTCATGGTCTGCCCGGGCTTGAACACGTCGGTGCTGAACAGCGACCCGCCGGTGGCACCGGCCGCGATGAACACGACCATCGTCTCGCCGATCGCCCGGGACACCGCGACGATGAGCGCGGCAACCAGCCCGGACACCGCCGCCGGGATGACCACCCGGACCGTGGTGGTGATCTTGCGGGCGCCGAGGCCGTAGGACGCCTCGCGCAGCGCCATGGGCACCGAGCGCATCGCGTCCTCGGAGATGGAGGCCACGAGGGGGATGGTGAGGATGCCCACTCCGAGGCCGGCCGCTGCGATGTTGAACTGGGTGGCCTCGTCGTTGAGCCGCTGCACGATCACGGGCGACAGGAACGTCAGGGCGAAGAACCCCAGGACCACCGACGGGATCCCGGCCAGGATCTCGAGCGCCGGTTTGACGACCTTGCGCACGGTGGCCGGTGCGTACTCGGACAGGTAGATGGCGGCACCGAGCCCGAGGGGCACGGCGACCGCCATGGCGATCATCGTGACGATCAGGCTTCCGCTGACGAGGGTCTTGACGTCGTACATCCCCCGGCGGGGGAACCAGCCGTCGGTCCACATCGCCGCGAGCTCGACCTGGCTCACGAACGTCCACGCCTCCCCGATCAGTGACAGGACGATCGCCGCCGAGATCACGATGGACATGGAGGCGGAGATGAACAGGACCGCCCGCACGACCCCCTCCTTGCGCACCCGACGACGGGACCCCTGGAAGTCCTGGAGCGTGTAGCCCGTCGGATCGTTCGCCAGGGAGGTCATGGAGCGCCTGTCATGGGGTGGTTCGAGCTGTGGACGTCGTCGATGGCGGGCTGGCCGGTCCGGAGACGTGCTCCGGACCGGCCGATCGGCCCTCTGAGGTGGCTCAGGCGGCGCCGGTGGTCCGGGCCTCCCAGCGCTCCACCGTGCTGGCCAGGTCC
>CAZCJT010000547.1:0-2227 GCA_964498565.1 uncultured Acidimicrobiaceae bacterium | reverse complement strand
CGGCCACGCGCTTCTCGTAGCTGTCGACCTCGCGGGCGACGGTGGCGTCGTCCCAGCCGAGGACCTCGGCCATGATCGCGGCCACGGCCGGCGCGGCGGCGACGCCCCGATCGGGCGTCTCGATGGACATGCGGGTCCGACGGGTCAGGACGTCGTTCAGGTGGAGGGCGCCCTCGTGGGTGACGGCGAACCGGGCCTCCGCGGCGAGGTAGTCGTCGGTGCCGGGGAGGCAGGCGGCCAGGTCGGGATCGTCGGCGAGCAGGTCCAGCAGGACCGGCAGCTCGGCGCCGTAGCGGCCGAGGAGGCGGTCGATGCGCTCGACGGACAGCCCGGATGACGTGGCGAGCTGGTGGCGGCGGTTCCGCATCGCCTCGAAGCCGGTGGCCCCCACCAGGGGCACCGACTCCGTGCACGACGGCGGTGCGCCACCGCCCATGGCCGCCACGGCGGCATCGACGGCGTCGGCCGCCATGACCCGGTAGGTCGTGTACTTGCCACCCGCCACCGACAGCAGGCCGGGCGCCACGGTGGACACGGCGTGCTCGCGGCTGAGCTCGGACGTGGAGTCGGACTCGCCGTGGAGCAGCGGCCGCAGGCCGGCGTACACACCCACGATGTCGCCATGGGTGAGGGCCGGCTGCAGCCACCGGTTGGCCTGCCCGAGCAGGTAGTCGAGGTCGGCGGCGCTGGCCGCCGGGTGGGCGAGATCGAGGTTCCAGTCGGTGTCGGTGGTGCCGACGAGCCAGAAGTCGCCCCACGGGATGACGAAGAGCACCGAGGTCGGCGTCCGGCAGATCAGCCCGGCGCCGGCGTCGATGCGGTCCCGGGGGACCACCAGGTGGACGCCCTTCGACGCCCGGACCCGCAGCGGTGAGCCGCCGGCCATGTCCTGCACCTCGTCGGTCCACACGCCGGTGGCGTTGACCGTCTGGCGAGCCCGGATGTGGATCTCGTCCCCGGACTCGACGTCACGGGCCCGGACGCCGGCGACGCGCGCTCCCTCTCGGAGCAGCCCGATGACCTGCACCGAGGAGGCCACCGCCGCGCCGTGGTGGTGGGCGGTCCGCACGAGGGCGAGCGTGTGGCGGGCGTCGTCGACCTGGGCGTCGGAGTAGGTGATGGCGCCGGTCAGCACGTCGCTGCGGAGGGACGGGACGAGGCGTCGGGCGGCGCGCCTGGACAGGTGGCGGTGGCGGGGGAGCGTGCTGGAACCGAGCGCGGCGAGCACGTCGTAGAGGGCGATGCCGGCACCCACATAGGCCCGTTCCCACACCCGGCGGGTCAGCGGGTAGAGGAAGGTCACCGGTCGGGCCAGGTGGGGGCAGAGGCGGTCGACCATCAGGTTCCGCTCGTGCAGCGCCTCGGTCACCAGTCCGAGCTCGAGCTGCTCGAGGTAGCGCAGGCCGCCGTGGAACAGCTTGGAGGAGCGGCTGGACGTGCCGGCCGCGAAGTCGCGCTGCTCGACCAGCGCGACCGAGAGCCCACGGGTGGCGGCATCGAGCGCCACGCCCGCACCCGTCACCCCGCCGCCGACCACCACGACGTCGAAGACCTCGTCGCGCATGCGGACGAGGTCCCGGGCCCGCTGGTGCAGGTCCAGCGGAGCCACCGTGTCGACGCCGTCCACCGGGTCTTCCTACCAGCCGGTCCCGGCCCGGCCGCAGGCACCACGGTCCCCGCTCCGCCTGCCGGCGCCCGGTCAGCCGGGCTCCACGACCTCGAGCCGTCGGGGCCGGCCCGGTCGGGCCGCGTCCAGCTCGACGACGAACCTGGTGCCGAGCGCCTCGGCGAGCTCCTCGGGGGTACGGGGGTCGGCGCCGGAGACGAGGAGCTCGCGGGCCACGAGGCCCCGGGTGTGCTTGGCCATGTGGCTGACGGCGGTGCTTCCGCCCGGACCGTCACGGACCACGTGCACGGCGACGGTCCGCTCGGCCACCTCACCGCTCGGCCTCCACGCCGCCACGTAGGTGGACGAGCGCATGTCCACCACGACACCGCGACCGGCGACCGCCGGCAGGACGCGGTCGAGCTCCTCACGCCACGCCCGGGCGAGGGGCCCGACGCCGGGCAGGTCCACGTCCATCGACAAGCGGTACGCCGGCACCCGGTCGCCGGGGCGCAGCGCACCGAACAGCGCGCTGACCACGACCAGCCGGCGGGCAGCCCGACGCTTCGCCGGGGCGTCGAGGGCGTCGAGACCGAGGGCGTCGTAGAGCACGCCGGTGTA